>NZ_JBALMG010000102.1:0-6946 GCF_036963225.1 Bacillus sp. JJ783
TAAATGTACAACAGGGAATAAATGTACAAGAACAAGATGTACTCGCGTGAAGCATTGTACTTTCGTTACAAAATTCGTGCGCTTTGAAAAGAAATGTTTCTGGACAAAACGATGTTCCTGTAAAAAATGTGTATTTTCCCCTCATAGCCATCATGGTTCTTGTGATGATTCGTGGGATCATGGTAAAGACTGTCACGATGACGGGCACAAATGGAATGATTGCAAAGATTGCAGACATAAGTCCTCTTCTTGCAAAAACAAGAAATTCGATCACTTCTGGTATAAAAAACGTAATTGCTAGTTTTTTATGCCCACAAAAAAAGGCCGTTTTGCGGCCTTTTTTACTTTTCCTGAAAATGACTTATATCTGCAAATTGTTTTACTTTACCAAAATTTTCATCAAATTCAATCACACTAAGACTCGCACTATGCATAAATGGCTCTCCCCATACATGTTCAATTTCAACACCTGCAAAATGCCCTACAAGTAATTTCGCTGCTGCAGCATGAGAGACAATTAAAATACTTTCACCTTTATGCTTTTCTAAAAGAAAGTGTATCCCGTCAATTACTCTTTTATGAACGGCCGCAAAGTTTTCCCCTGATGTTGATTGAAAAAGATGTGGTTCATTCCAAAATAAATGTACTTCTTCTGGATATTGCATTTCCAAATCAGCAATTGTTTGCCCTTCCCATGTACCCATATTTATTTCATAGAAACGTTCATCTGCTATAATTGGAATATTGCGTTCTCCTTTAATCAATTCAGCAGTATGAAGCGTTCTTTCACTTGGACTACTATATATGGCATGGAGCGGTAAATCCTTCATACGCTCCCCTAATTGTTTTGCTTGTATCATACCATTCTCAGTTAATGCTGAATTTTTTCGCCCTTGCATCCGCTTTTCTACATTCCATTCCGTCTCACCGTGCCTTGTTACATATACCGTTGTCTTCATTTCCCATTTCCCCCTTACCATTTTGGCCGCAATCCCCACGGCTCTACTCTCCCTACAATCCATTCCGTGCATTTACTTTCAATTCCTTTTATAACTCCGTCAGCTATCTCTTCATGAGTAAGCCACCTTGCATATGTATCTTCTAAAATAAACCCTAATATAACTCTATAATAACTACATAATGCCCCGCCTATTTTTTGTGACTTCGTACGTGATGCACTACTACCTAATATATGAAATAAACTGTACTTTTCCGACGACAATTCTACCTCATTACAAATGAGTCGTAATGCATGCTTAGCACCCTGTACCCATGCGACAACTAATGTAATTGGACCATTTTGTTCAATTGTACTTTTAATAGATTGCTTTACATCATCGTCATTTTGATAATCTACAGAAAGGCACGTAATATTTCCCGGTACAGAACTCCCTTGCTTAACATTTTCCAATTTCGCACTATCTCGTCCAATAATAGAAACGTGAAACCCTTGCTTACAAAGCCACATAGACACTTTCTTTAACATCCCTGTTCCACCAATTACAAGTGCATGCAAATACTCGTCCTCCTTAGTAAAATGTCATATGAGGTTTCTCATCTTTATAATAATTTAGACGGTCTTGCAATGTCCCTGAATGAAACTCAAACTTGTGACCATCAGGATCAACAAAATATATAGACTCACAATCTCTTACATCCCGTTCTCTACCCTTTAAAATATGAACTCCGTTTTCTTCTAATCGCTTTAACAAACAATTAAAATCCTCTTGTTCTACAGTGAATGCAATGTGCGTATAAGATTGATGAATTTCATTTCTCGGAATATGCGCCTCTTCATTAAGTGCTATCCATATCCCGCATATATTAAAATATGCAAGTTTTCTCCCTTTAGCCAATAATTTTCCTTCTAGTACTTTTTCGTAAAACATAATAGATTTTTTCAAATCGGAAACTGAAAAGCAAAGATGATTGATTCCCTTTAACAACTATGGCTCCCCCTTATACAAATAAAAGATGAGCGAAAATTCACTCATCTTTTATTATACTATTTTTTTGTAATATATGCCCATTTATAACTGAAGTCTCCACCAAACGTATGGTTAGCAATACCTTTTACATATTTCTTCTCTAAATACGCTGTACTTTGCTGATACACAGGTGAGATTGCAGCGTCTTGACCAATTAGGATTTTTTCAGCTTCCGCAAGTGCTTTCCAGCGTGCTGCATCATCTTTTAATAGTTCCCCTTTTGATTTCGCTACTAAATCATCATACTTCGGATTAGAATAATCCATTTCATTAAATGTGCTTCCAGTAACGAACATATCAATATAAGTCATTGGATCTGGATAATCTGGACTCCATGCAGATAATGAGAATTCATATTCAAATTTCTTTTCTAAATCTAGTTTCTGCTTATATGGTTGTTGTTTCAAATTCACTTTAATACCAGGTAAATTTTTCTCTAACTCTTCTTTAATAAAGTCGCCCACTTTTTTACGGCTACCGTTATCATCATTTAGAAATTCTACTGTAATTGTATCTTGGCCAAGTTCTTTCTTCGCTTCTTCCCATAATTTTTTTGCTTTTGCTGCATTGTCTTTACTGTCACGGAAATTTTTATTTACAGAACGGAAATCTTTTCCATCTGGTCCTGTCGTAAATTTTTCAGGGACTAAGAAATATGCTGGTAATGAGCCATCATTTAAAATAACATTTGCAATTCCTTTTTTATCATATGCCAGATCAATCGCTTCACGTACTTTTTGGTTTTTAAATGTTGCATTTTTTTGATTAAAGCGCAAGAAATACATACGTGGATCTAACTTCGTTTTAAATTCATCTGGCTTATTCTTTTTATATTTATCAACAAATTCAGAACTTAAAATAACTCGATCTGCTTGATCACTATCATATAAATTTACTCCCGTGCTCGTTTCCTTCACAATACTTACATTAATTTCTTCTAACTTTACAGTATCTTTATCCCAATAATTAGGGTTTTTCTTTAACTGATAACTTTGCTCATGTTTCCATTCACTCATTGTAAATGGTCCATTGTACAATAATTTATCTGCTTCTAATGCGTATTTATCCCCCTGTTCTTTCACATATTTTTCATTTAAAGGGAAAAATGTTGGGAATGAAGTAAGTTCAAGGAAATACGGTGCTGGTTGTTCTAATTCTACTACTAACGTTTTATCATCCTTCGCTTTCACTCCTAATTGATCTAACGGTAATTCTCCTTTATTTACTTTCTGTGCATTTTTCACATCAAATAAAATGAATGCATATTCTGCAGCTGTTGCTTTATCTAATGTACGTTGCCATGCATATACAAAATCTTGCGCTCGAACTGGATCTCCGTTTGACCACTTCGCATCACGTAATTCAAATGTATATGTCTTTTTATCTTCACTAATCTTCACATCTTTTGCCATACCTGGAGTTGGCTTATTATCCTTGTCCAAACGATATAACCCTTCCATTGCATTTACAAAGGCACGGAATGATACAGAGTCTGTTGATTTTGATGTATCCATTGAAGGAATTTCTGCTGTTTCTAGTAAGTTTAATACTTGATTATCTGCTATTCCCTTACCTGCTTCTTTCTTCGTTGTAGATGCCTTCTCCCCACTTCCGCAACCTGCAACCAATACACTCGTCGATAATGCAACTGCAGCAATCGCTGTTACCTTTCTCTTCATTCTTCCTTCCCCCAATCTATATGTATAAATGAAATCCAGTATAATATATATCATTATACAAAAGATTCAGATTATTTCAAATATTATTTTTCACATGCAAAAAAAGAAGCAGATAGAAGGTGCTTCCCATCCGCTTCTTTTTCTATCACTTTTACTTGCAATCCATCCTCTATTTCAAACGGATTTTGAACCTTGAATATTTCTTCCATCATCTTCAAAAACTCTTCTTCATTTTTAGATTCACCGTTAATCGTAAGTGAATATGGCTCAACTTCACCTAATTTATAATCTACAACAAATTGAATCGTCACCTTTTGTCTTGGCATCCCGGCGCTATATCCTTGAAATTCTACTAATTCTAACCCTTCCGTCCCGCGATAATATATCCATCCTGAATTTTGAAAATAATTTTCAAAAGATTCACCTATTGAAAAGAAAGGATATTCATAAAGCGAGCTCGTACGAACTTTTTGTATAATATCTCGATCAGTCGGAAAAAAGAAATGACTGAAAAAAATACTAGCAACTGCTAAAATAGTAACGATTGTCGCTCCCATTTTACTTGTTCCGCCACTATCACGAATGAGATAATTTTCAACCGATTCATCTTTAATTCCCCGTGCTTTTATTCTATATATACGCCTTTCTGCAAATTGATAATATAATCCATTTGCAAAAATCCCCATCCCAAATAGAATAAAAACGAGTAATAAAAACGTGAGAGGCACCATATTAATGATAGGCAATGCTACGTTGAACCCCATATAATAAGAAAATGCATCACATGCTACTAATAACAGTATAAATAAAGCAGCAGGTAAATAATACTTACGATATCCAAGCCAACCTACATTGAAAATAGCAGCCCAACCATTCCAGCTCCACCTAGCAATTCGCTTATTCTCAAGCTCCCATTTTCTTTTGTAATATCGATATTGTCTCCCTACATATACTTCTAATTCTTTATCTATTAGCGAGCTTTCTTCACCTTGTTCATTGTGCAAGTTTCGTTGACAATTTGCACAATTCAACTGATTACTCACGCAAGGTTGCCCACAATTTATACATTCCAAAACAATCCCTCTTTCCTTCCACACTTCATTTCAAAATACCTTCGTGTTTTAACAACCACTCTTTCCTCCATAAACCACCCGCATACCCTACAAGCTTTCCACTCTTTCCTATTATGCGGTGACACGGAACAATAATTGAAATGGGATTACGACTATTTGCTCCTCCTATCGCTCGTACAGCTTTCGTATTTCCAACCTTCTCTGCAATATCTAGATATGAAGCACTTACGCCGTACGGAATAGTATAGAGCGCATCCCATACATTTTTTTGAAATGATGTTCCCTCAGCAGACAGCGGGATTGTAAACTCTTTTCTTTTTCCTTTAAAATATTCATCTAACTCATTTATACATTGTTCTATCATTTCATTTGTATTTTCTTCTTGTCGCTCATCAACAAATATAACAGACGTAATTCCTTCTTGATTCGCTGTAATTTCCAGCAAACCTAGTTCACTTTCATAATAAGCCTGGTACATATGTTATCCTCCCATCCAGTTCATATTAGTCATTGTAACACGAATAGACAAAATTTTTCGTATAGGCGTTTTATTAGTAAAGCAAAAAAGTGAATGATACAATGTAAGAAAATTCGGTTCTGGTGCAAAAAGATGATAAATAAAAAAGAATCAAGGATTCCTAACGGAATCACCTGTTAAGCAGTTAATCCAAACAGCTGGTTGATAAAAATATTCTGATTTTTGACAGACTGGTCCTGCAAATCAATTTGTTTTTTTTGACCATATGCATGGCTTCAACACCACTCAATATAGAGGCTGATGTTTTGTATGATTTAAATCCCAACATAGAGCGTATACGTTTTTTAATAAAACGATGATCTTGTTCTACTATGTTATTTAAATATTTTATCCTTCGGATTTTGGTGCCTGTTGGTATCCTTTTTTCTTTCTTCAACTGTTCGATAGCAATTGGATAAACAGGGTTCTTATCAACCGTGATGATACGAGGTTTTGAGACATGAAAAGACCGCAAGGCTTTCTTGAAGAATCGCTTTGCAGCCTTATGATTTCTAGATTTACTCAAATAAAAGTCAATCGTATTTCCTTCAGAATCAACAGCACGATATAAATACATCCATTGTCTTTTTACTTTTATATATGTTTCGTCCACTCTCCATGAGTTATTCGTTTGTTTGAGATGACGTCGAATTCGTTTATCAAACTCCGGTCCATATTGATGTACCCATCGCATAATAGTTGTATGAGCCAGGAATAACCCTCGTTCCTCCATCATTTCCACCAAATCACGAAAGCTTAAGTTGTACCGTAGGTACCAACGTACAGTTAACAAGATGATGTCTGGTTGATAATGTTTCCACTTAAATAAATTCTCCTTTTCCATACTGATCACACACCTTTTATAGAGTAGTACTATCAGTATTTCCAAGTTTGATAGACCATTTTCATCTACTTCAAAGTTTTTGCACCAGAACCTCTTGGATAGCCCTGACTGAAAGAGGCTGTGCAGTATGTTTATACTTTGATAAGAATACATTTTTTAATTCTTTCCCCGGAGCATATTTGTTATCTCTAATTTCCATATACTTCTCAAGATCATTCAATGCAATTGGGGTAATCCATACAGAATCTTCTTTGTTTCCTTTTCGTATTACATCAATTAGTCTTTCTTTTAAGTTTATATCTTCCATACGAAGATCGGCCAATTCACTTACACGAATACCACTACCAAGAAAGAGAGAGAGAATAGCTACATCACGCTCTTTATCTCTTAGGAAATAGAACAACTGATGTTTTGTTAAAGCTTTTTCATGTTCAAACTTAACATAATTTAAAAATTCTTGATCGTCATCATTATGGAATATTTTAGATCTCATACGCTTCGCATGGGCGTTTAATTTTTCTTTATCTTTATGTATTTCAATTTTAGCCATTACATTTCTATAAAAATAGCATTCTCCATCTTCATCTTCTGAAAGGGAAGTAAGATACTTAAATAAAGATTTTAAAGCTGAAATTTTTCTGTTAACAGAGGAATTTTGCATGTTTTGTTGTAGTTTTAGAAACCTCATAAAGTTCTCAATATCTTTTTTCCTTAAATTCTCCAAATCAGAGAAAGATATGTCTTTAATGGGCTTAAATTCAATAATTTGTTCAGATAATAGCCAATTAAAGAAGACTCTAAAATCATATACATAATTCAGTAGGGTAGAGGGAGAGGCATCATGC
>NZ_JBALMG010000103.1:0-193 GCF_036963225.1 Bacillus sp. JJ783
CATCTTTTGTATTCGTAATATTGTAGCCATTTACTTCTGATTTATATCCCGCTACAGGATGCTCTTTTACTGTGTACGTATAAAGAACGCCATTTGCATCATATTGTGCTAGGTCTGCAAACGTATAATTCCAATTGTTTCCTGCTGTTACGTCTTGTGTTTGAATTACGTTGCCATTTTGCAGTAAGTCTAC
>NZ_JBALMG010000103.1:204-6991 GCF_036963225.1 Bacillus sp. JJ783
CTGCTACTGTTGTTTTTGCGTCTTTTGTATTCGTTATGTTATAACCGTTTACTTCCGATTTATATCCTGCTACTGGATGTTCTTTTACTGTATACGTATAGGCATTACCGTCATTATCATATGCAGGTATATTTGCAAATGTATAATTCCAACCGTTTGCTGCTGTCACGTCTTGTGTCTGGATTACGTCACCATTTTTCAGTAAGTCTACTTGAATCGTGCTCGGACGATCTGTTGCATTGTTATCATTCCAAGTCTTCGTTCCTGAAATGGATGTCGTTTTCACCTTATTCGGAATCATCAACTTTACACCTTTTTGAGCAGTTGCATCAATTGTAAAAGGCACTTTTACTTGAGGATCGAAATCCACATAGTCTGGAGCTTTAATCTCTGTTACATAGTAATTTCCTGGGTCTAAATTAGACATTTCAACAATACCTTCTGCACCCGTTGTATAAGTATCGCCAATTTGTTCACCCGATTCCTTATGCAACTTAAACGTAACATCTGGGATGAATTTTGTATTATCTCCTTCAATATGCTTCACAATTCTTAGTGTACCTTTAGGCGGTAAATCACCTTGCGCACCACCATCTGCGTTTATATTTTTAACCTCGGATTCCTTTGAAACGGTTACCGGTGGCTGATTTAGAATCTGATAACTAATTGTATAATCATTATACAAATATTTTTCGTTCATTCCGCTATCAGTTATAACCGAGCTATAATGCATACCGAAATACTTCCCACTTACATAATCCTTATAACCTCTAATTTCGAAAGAGTTACCGTTAAACGTAATCGTTCCATAGCCTTTATCCCTAAATTGTTGTGGTGTAAAATCCTCATTTCCAACTATTATAGTAAAGTCTTCCTGCTTAAATGTTTGACCCGATCGTAAAGTATCGGTCAAAACAACATCAGAACTTAACTGTTCCGAACCAGTAGTATTTACATTCAACTGCCACTTGATTTCATTCGGAGCCTCAGGGTAAATTTGACCTGTTTTGTAAGTAAATGTTGTTGTACCCGTCCCCTCAGTTGGTCCTTTAATTGTTACCCTTTGAGTTGCTAAACTTGTACCTAAATTTGTATCAACTGGTATCGTTTGATTCACTCCTACATTGCTAGTTGCTTTGAATTCAAAGGACAAATAGCCTCTAATGTTTTGAAGTTTCTCAACCGTATCATTAAATGTACATACCACATTAGTTGTTGTTACTTGGCAAGTACCAAAACTAACACCGTTTTCATTCTTCAAGTCAATTGCTTTACTATACCCTGCTAGTTCTGCAGGTAGTGTTAATGTTAGTGTATCTCCAGCCTTCATTTGATTTCCGGATTTATCACTAAAATCTACTCTTATTCCCGATCGTTCTCCATAATTTAATTCCGTTTTGTCGAATGTAAAACTATCCACAAATCCTGTTGTATTTAATTCTTGTGCACTTGCTATTATAGATGTGAAACTCTGACCTATCGTCAACATAAATAGCATTATAATCGTAGAAATCGAAATCACTCTTTTTACCATGTCATTCTCCTGTCAATTATATTTAGATGGCTACTAATATGAATATGCTATGACAATGACTCAATAGGTTGATGGCATTTTTGTCTTTCGATTGTTATAACCTTAAAATCTTGAAAATTGATTTTCTATAAACAATTCTTCTATTCTCCATAAATCCTCATTTTTTCTGATCTAAAATCATAATTTTAAATATTTGCATATATGAAATTATATGATAGTATTGTAATCGGGAAGGCCATATTCTTGCATCATTCCTATCAAATCTTGCAATCTTAAGTTGTATCATGTATGCCATCTCATTTTAGAAGCATAAAATTTCTGGTTAATACTGTTTTCATTCAATTACTATTGACTTATTCATACTACTTCCCATCATTTTTAGATTTATAATATCAGTATGTCCAAGTTTGATAGCACCTTTTTAATGATTCACAATTTTATTTACCAGATTCTCTTACCTCCCCCTAAGGACATTTTTTTCATGCTCTCACCCGTAATATTAAGACTATTTAAATAATAAAAATAGTTTTTGTAACTTTTGTAACTGATTGTGTAATTAAAAAAACAAACATAAATTAATACCTCATTTGGGATAAACTTTTTATTTTATATTCCCTCCTACATACACCGAAATATCATCCTTAAGTACTTGTGCTAAACCTCTGCCTAAATTTTGATTCATTTATTAAAAACCACAAACAATTTTGTTTATTCATGTACCTCTTATATATCATTTCCTAGGTTTATAATTAAGTAGTCCTATGCTTTTTAAAAGAATGAACAGTAACGTTCACTAATTTTTGTCAGCTTATGAATTTAGAATTTTAATCACAATCTACATGACTTATAAACTTCATGGCTAAATCTCGCTATATCCAACCTTCAATTAAATTCTCAGCATGACGAATAGATTCATAATTAATTGTAGTTGCTTATTTCTTTATTTGCATGAAACCAAATTTCACATTGCTAGATCGGCACAATCGGCCTCAATTCCCTTTACAAATATTTGTAATAAATGTGCACTTAAGTAATTAAGGTGTCATAAGAATAACAGAATACTCACACTCTACTTTTACCAATTAATCACATCTCAGTCACCTCGCTATCTATACCCGATATAATATATAAAATAAAATAAAATAAAACAAAGAAAGAGTAGTAAGCGTAAATATCAATCAGATGTATACTAAACTGAATTTTCAATATTTTCAGTTTAAAGGGGGATCTTTTCAGCTACTCTTTCTTTGTATTATGAGTTTAGCACTAAATATAAAGCATAACAAGACAAAAAAAATCAAATTTCGCATAATTTCGACATTTTTTTCGCAAAACAATACTGGTCGTTAATTAGTATGGGTTACCATATATATATCCATCAACTTAAGAGTTTTATGACGCTCTCAAAATAGAATTGTACATTTTCATCTTGAGAAGTCATTTTTTATTTTGGGGATATTTTTTCTTAGCTTGATGGTGATGGAAAGTGATCCCAATTAAGCTAATTCCCCCATTTCGCAGATTTGAGCAAAAACACCCAAATAATATCTTGTTTGAATTGTTTTACTTTAAAATATCTAACTTATTACGCTTCCGTTTATCTTTTCAAAAGCATAACTTCGTTTCGAAAGCTTTGCAACAGAACCAGAAATATATAGTATCACATCAAAGAATATAAATCTATATTGATTTTCTTTTAATAATTTATATATAATTATAATAAATATAAATTAAAAGTCAATATCAATTAGATATAAGGGGGGAGTATAGACATAACAAAACATTTAGTCGGAAAGCAAGCCCATGATTCGAAATGAATGCAGTAATGCCAAATAAAAATGACCGGATTAAGAAAATTGGAACCAAAATCAGATTACAAAATCGATTTTGGGTATTGGTAAGAAATCATTCTATATAGTACTAAATGAGGACATATAGAATAATAGCAAATTAGGAAATGTAATATGTTCTTGCTTCCATTTCTTATAGTATTTAATAACTTTTGACTTCAATCTGGCTTTGTATAAAGCTTTTCTAACTTGAGAAATGAGCACAGTTACTCCTTTGCTCACAAATTAACTGTATGGCTTCCGATATCCCATTTTTCTATTTAAAAGTTTAAATTGCATAATAATAGAACGATGCTTCTCTAGATTCTTGATATTTTTGGTGAATTTGTAACAGGACCTTTAGTTACACGAAATATTCTTTAAATACAATATTTTATCATCTTAGGAGGAAACAGTATGAAAGGCTTAAAGTTTCTTTATAAAACTCCCCTTATATTGACAATAAGTGCAGTGTTGATCGGGTGTAACACAGCAAAACAAGAACAGTCAAACAAGGATACAGCCACACAAGAAAAATCTACGAAAAAAAATACGCAATGGTCATATGAAGGGACTACTGGTCCAGAGCACTGGGGAGAATTGAAACCAGAATACAAAATGTGTTTAAATGGGCAAGAACAATCTCCGATAGATATCAAAACGGAACAAATAAAATCAACAGTTGCGGATTCTAATCATTTGCAAATTAATTATCAACCAATATCATTTTCTATTAAAAATAATGGGCATAGTATTGAGGGGAAAGCAAATAGTTCTGATGATTATCTCATGCTGGGAGAAAGTCGTTACACATTAAAACAATTCCATTTCCATACACCAAGTGAACATCAATTTGAAGGAAGACATGCAGATATGGAACTACATCTGGTCCATCAAAATAATCAAGGTCAGTTAGCAGTAGTAGGTATTATGATAAAAGAAGGACAAAAAAACGAAGGTTTTGCAGAAATGTGGGAAAATCTCCCGAACAGCAAAAATTCACAGGGTGATGTGCAGCATACCATTGATATAAAACAGCTTCTTCCTTCAGATCATTCGTCATTCCGTTACATGGGTTCTTTGACAACACCTCCTTGTACAGAAAATGTCCAGTGGATTGTGATGAAACAGACAATAGAGATGTCCAAAAAACAAATTGAAACGTTTCATAAATTATTCCCAACGAATAACCGACCAGTTCAGCCAATTAATGGAAGAGAAGTATCGTAAACATAAGGAATTATTGGAATAAAAAATAGTAGTGCGAGCAGCATAGCGAAGGTTTTGAAACCCAGACAATTTAAATGACGATGGTCTTGTTCAATGAGATTATTGAAATGTTTGATGGTACAATACTTTGCACCAGAACGGAAAAAAGCTGCTGTCCTAATGGGACAACAGCTTTTTCATTATGCTACGTCTTCTTTTTGTTCCTTTTGTAGTGTACTATTTTTGTAACCGTAACTGAAGTAGACAACAAGTCCAATTACAAGCCATATTGCAAAGCCGATCCATGTTGTTGCGGGGAGTTGTAATGCTAAGTATCCACAGAATAGAACAGCTAAAGCAGGAATCCATGGTACCAAAGGCACTTTAAAAGCGCGCGGTAGTTCTGGTTGTTTTTTACGTAAAATAATTACTCCAATTGATACAACGATGAATGCGAATAATGTACCGATATTTGTTAATTCTGCTAGTTTACTTAAAGGAACAAAACCAGCAAAGAAAGCAACCATAGTGGCAGTAATCCAACTATTGATAACAGGTGTCTTTGTTTTTTTATTTACGCGCGAAAGTGCTTTTGGTAGTAAGCCATCGCGGCTAATTGCATAAAATAATCGTGTTTGTCCATATAACATAACAAGTAATACAGTTGTAATTCCAGTAATCGCTCCTAAAGAAATGAAACCAGCAACCCAATCTTGTTGAATGTATTGTAGTGCAAATGCAACAGGATTTTTCACACCTAACTGATCGTAAGGTACAATCCCAGTTAAAACTAATGAAACAACGATATATAGAATCGTACAAATTGTTAAAGAAGCAATAATACCGATTGGCATGTCACGCTGTGGATTTTTGACTTCTTCAGCAGCTGTTGATACAGCGTCAAATCCGATGTAAGCAAAGAATACAGTTGCAGCCCCAGTTGTTACGCCAGAGAAGCCGAACGGCATAAATGGTGTCCAGTTTTCAGGTTTTACATAGAAAGCGCCCACGCCAATAAATAGTAAGACAACAAAAAGTTTGATAGCTACCATGATAGCGTTAAAACGCGCTGATTTTTTTGCTCCTCTTGTTAATAACAACGTCATTAGAAAGATGATACAGATTGCTGGTAAGTCTATATATGTTCCCGCTTCAGGATTATATGCGCTTGTTAAAGCCGTAGGTAATGTAATCCCAAATCCACTTAATAGACCTTGTAAATACCCTGACCAACCAGATGCAACAGCTGAGGAAGCTAATCCATATTCTAAAATTAGATCCCAGCCTAAAATCCAAGCGATTAATTCTCCAAATGTTGCATAGCTATAAGTGTACGCACTACCGGATACCGGTACAGTTGATGCAAATTCAGAATAACATAAGGCTGCAAATACACAGGCTAAACCGGATAAAATAAACGACAAAACAAGTGCGGGTCCTGCGTGTTCTGCTGCGGCAACACCGGTAAGAACGAAAATCCCAGTTCCGATGATAGCGCCGACCCCGAGCATAGTAAGATCAAATGCACCGAGTTCTTTTTTTAAAGATGCTCCTTTTTGTTCTGACTGTGCTAATAATGCTGAAATAGATTTCTTTCGAAATAGATTCATATAGATACCTCACTTCTAGTTGTTATAATATTCAGAAAAATAATATCATTTTGTCGTATAATGTCGAATCTTTGTAGTTCGTATTTTAATTCAAATAAATATTTTTGTAAATACTTATTTTTAGAAAATTAAATCTTTTAGGCGTACCTTTATTTCTTTTCACTTAATCCCTCTGTTCCAAATATATTCCTTTAAGAGAAAAACTTATATCCCTATATAAGTCATAGAGGGTTGTTTGCATATTGACTTTAGTTTTATGTACAATAAAGGTAAAGATATAGTCTGAAACAGGAAGAGGAAAACCATGTCCAATTCCTTAGTAAATTTACGTATCGATTTTGCCTTTAAGCAGTTATTTGGCACAAATGGGAATGAAGATATTTTAGTTGCCTTTTTAAATGCCATATTAAAAGATTCTTTAGAATCACCTATTGTTGCCCTACAATTAGAAGATCCACATTTGCAACGAGAATATGAAGAAGATAAATTATCAATTTTAGATATTTCGGCTACATTAAATACAGGAACAAAGGTAAATGTAGAGATACAATTGAATAACAATCACGATATGATCAAACGAAGCTTATATTATTGGGGAAGGTTAT
>NZ_JBALMG010000103.1:7247-8166 GCF_036963225.1 Bacillus sp. JJ783
GAATAAGTGGGAACGTATAAGTCAAGATTCTTCTTTCCGTCAAGCATATGAAGCAAGAGAAAAGGCCTTAATGGATGAGGCTGCAAGGTTTGCTCATGCTCGTAATGAGGGGAAAAAAGAAGGAATTCAAGAAGGGGTTCAGCAAGGAAAAATACAGATGATTAAAGGTATGCATGAACTCGGTGTACCACTTGAAACGATTGCTAAAGCCAGTAAATTAGGCATAGATGAGGTTAAACGTATTTTAGAACAAAAATAATCAGCAATAAAAAAAGAACCTCTTAATTTGGTTCTTTTTTTGAGCTATTTGTCAACTAGGGGTAACACCAAATAAATTTTCATAGGTAATACTATAACCTTATACTATGACATTTAACTTTATTTTCTTATATTAGAATTTAATTCGCTTGAACTACTCCCCACTTAACATCCTCGCGGACTGTTTGAAGTGGGAGATTCCTAAGTACAGAAACCTAACGGTTTCTAATTCATTAGGCTATCCCCGTAGTTCCTACGGTTAAGAGACGAATTGCTTCGTTTTTAAGATTGAGCGCTGCATTTCGATCTCTATCGTGATGTGCGCCACAAGAAGGGCAATCCCACTCACGAATGGTTAGATTTTTAACGTCTTTGTTTTTGTATTCACAATTGGAGCATAATTGACTAGAAGCAAATGTTTTAGATACCATAACAACTTTTTTGCCATACCATTTTGCTTTATATTCCAACATCGTTCGAAATTGTGACCAAGATACTTCACCAATCGCTTTTGCAAGCTTTCTATTTTTGAGCATATTACAGACTTGTAAGTCTTCCATACCGATAACATCGTGGTTTTTGATGATTTCAGTAGAAAGCTTATGTAAGTAATCCACTCTTGCATTTGCAATATGTTCATGTATTCGTGCAACTTTCACAC
>NZ_JBALMG010000104.1:0-17706 GCF_036963225.1 Bacillus sp. JJ783
CAACTAACTTTAAATAAATTAAATACTATGTATATATGTAGATTTATTTCGAATAAAAAGTCGAACGATTATAAAAGTCAAAACTGTTGTTTTGACAAAAATCCCAATGAGCATCTTTTATAATAACAGTAATTAAACTATGCAGGTGGTGTTAAAAATATGCCTAAAGCAGGAAGGAATACTATGAATACAAGTGCATTGGCGATGAATGAAAGTCAGCTTGGAACAATAAAGTGGACGAGTAAGTTGCGAATGAAGTTTGAACAAGTTTTCTTTAGATGGGGATTCATTATTGCTGTTATTGGTTTTCTTTTGGGACGAGCATATATATTAACAAACATTTTACCGTTTGCATTGCCGTTTTTTGCTGCTGTTTATGTTATGAAGCGAGATAAAATGCCACTCGCGTTCTTAGCCCTAATGGGGGGAGCACTTTCAGTTTCAATAGACAATTTATTTTTTACTTTTGCATCTATCTTTACCTTCTTTATTTATAATATCTTCTTTAGTCGGTTTACACGTAAAACTGTTGGACTTGTACCATTCCAAGTATTTATCTCCGCATTAACCGCACATTTAGTTGTTGTATATTTTGCACAGCAAACCGTCACCATGTATGATCTGCTCGTCAGTACGATCGAAGCGGGGCTTAGCTTCGTATTAACGATGATATTTTTACAAAGTGTTCCGCTTTTAGTGGAAAGGAAAGGGAAGCAACAAGCGTTAGAAACAGAAGAAATTGTTTGTTTAATTATATTACTAGCATCTGTTTTAACGGGCACAACGGATTGGTTTGTTTATGATGCTTCTATTCAACATATTTTCACTAGATATTTAGTATTAGTATTTGCCTTTATTGCAGGGGCAGCTACAGGGTCCACAGTAGGGGTTGTCACTGGGTTAATATTAAGTTTAGCGAATGTGGCTAGCTTGTCTCAACTTAGTCTTCTTGCCTTTTCAGGATTGCTTGGGGGATTGTTAAAGGAAGGGAAGCGTATAGGAGTTAGTTTAGGTTTATTAATTGGTACAAGCTTAATTACATTATATGTAGACAAGCAAACAAGTATTGTAACAACTTTAATTGAATCGGGTGTAGCAATTGTTTTCTTCTTATTAACACCGAAGCTTGTTATGGATCGTATTGCTAAATTTATGCCAGGTACACAGGAGCATTCACAAGATCAACAACAATATTTAAGAAGAGTGCGCGATGTTACAGCAAATAAAATCAATCAATTTGCTAATGTATTTGCTGCTTTGTCCAATAGCTTTTCTGTATATGGGTATGTGGAGGAGGAAGATAAAGAAACAGAAGCTGATTTATTTTTAAGTACAATTACTGCAAAAACATGTCAAACATGCTTTAAGAAGGATCAATGTTGGGTAGTTAATTTTGATAAAACATACGATTATATGAAACAAATAATGAGTGAAACAGAAGAAGGAACGCTGCAGCATAATCGGAAGTTAGTTCGTGAATGGGACAAGCATTGTGTGAGAGGGAAGAAAGTAACGGATTTAGTAGCGGGTGAATTAGATCACTTCTATGAGGGGCAGAAATTAAGAAAACAAATGAAGGAAAATCGTAGAATTGTAGCGGAGCAATTACTAGGTGTATCAAAAGTGATGGAGGATTTCGCTAAGGAGATACAACGAGAAAGAGAGAACCATCAAGCACAGGAGGAGCAAATTTTACAAGCGTTTCGTGATTTTGGTGTCGAAGTGGAGCATGTTGATATTTATTGTTTAGATAGAGGAAGTATTGATATTGAAATGTTGATTCCGGCTGCATCTAATGAACATGGGGAATGTGAGAAGTTGGTTGCTCCAATGCTTTCAGATATTTTGAAAGAGAATATCGTCGTTAAGCATGAAGAGAAATCCTCATATCCAAATGGGCACAGTTTAATATCATTTGGTTCAGCGAAGACGTATTCTCTTGATACAGGATTGGCCACAGCTGCAAAAGGTGGTGGGTTTGTTTCAGGTGATTCCTACGCGATGATGGATTTGAGTGTTGGTAAATATGCACTTGCGATTAGTGATGGTATGGGAAATGGACAAAGGGCTCATATGGAGAGTAGGGAAACGGTAAAATTATTACAAAAGATACTTCAATCAGGTATTGATGAAGAAATAGCGATTAAGTCCATCAATTCGATTCTTTCTTTAAGGACGACAGAGGAGATGTATACAACGCTTGACTTGGCTATGGTAGATTTACGGGATGCGAGTGCGAAGTTTTTAAAGATTGGATCGACGCCGAGTTTTGTTAAACGCGGAAATAATATTTTGAAAATTGAGGCAAGTAATTTGCCGATGGGAATCATTGAAGATGTTGAAGTTGATGTGGTTGGTGAGCAATTAAAAACGGGTGATCTTCTTATCATGATGAGTGACGGCATTTTTGAGGGAGCGCAACATGTGGAGAATCACGAATTATGGATAAAACGTAAAATTAAAGAACTACAAACAGAGGATCCACAGGAAATTGCTGATATTATTATGGAGGAAGTAATTCGCTCTGGTGATGGTTATATAAATGATGATATGACTATTGTGGTGGCGAAAGTAAAGAAAAATATGCCGAAGTGGGCTACGATTCCAATAGTAGGAATGCAGGCGCAATAAAATAATCAAAAAAACCTAGGTGGATGCCTAGGTTTTTTTGATTAAAAAGGTAATGCGATTACTTTGTTAAATATAAAGGAGGGATGTAAGATAAAAATGTGGATTTTGTACATCTTTTTTTTGCACAATGTTTGTAAAAGTTGTACCATTATATACAAGGTAACTAATGTTGTTGTTCTTGTTTAATGAAAGGTGATTGCGAAGTTGAAAGATGCATTTGTTGAAAAAGTAGATGACTTTGTAAAGCAGCATGATGTATTAAAGAAACATTCAACAATTGTTGTAGGGGTTTCTGGTGGTCCTGACTCTTTGGCACTTTTATATTATTTGTTAGAAAAAAGGGCAGAAAAACAGCTCGAAATTGTAGTAGCACATGTGGACCATATGTTTAGAGGTAATGAATCTTATGAGGATTTACAGTTTGTACAGGGTCTTTGCAAAGAGCTAGGAGTTATTTGTGAAACGCTAAGGATTAATGTGTCGCAATATCAACAGCAATATGGAATGAATGCACAAGTTGCAGCTAGAGAATGCAGATATGCATTTTTGGAAAGAATAATGAAGAAATATGATGCGAGATATGTCGCTCTTGGTCACCATGGAGATGATCAAGTAGAGACGATTTTAATGCGCCTTGTACGAGGGAGTACTCCGAAAGGATACGCAGGAATTGCAGTGAAGCGATCTTTTCATAATGGATATTTAATTAGGCCGTTACTTGGGGTAACTAAGGAAGAAATTGTTGATTACTGTAATAAATTAAAAGTTATTCCGCGTATAGATCCGAGTAATAAAAAAGAAGTATATACAAGGAATCGATTACGTAAATATGTCCTTCCTTATTTGAAAGAAGAAAATCCACAAATGCATGAGAAATTTCAAAAATTTAGCGTGCAGATGCAAGAGGATGAGGCTTATTTGCAGGAATTAGCTTTTGAGAAAATGAATAAAGTAATTACAAAAAAAAGCGATAAACAAATTAGCTTATCAATTCCTGCCTTTGAATCCATGTCTATGCCTTTACAAAGAAGAGGGATTCAACTAATATTAAACTATCTTTATGAATATAAGATTCCATCTTCGCTTTCTTCTATACATATTGACAAGGTGATTGAATTTTTTAAGCGGGCACAACCTTCAGGTTCACTAGATTTTCCAGGTGGTTTGAAAATTGTTCGCACATACGAAGAATGTGGTTTTGGATTTAAACAAGAAATTGTTTCTCCTTTTTCGCAAGATTTATCAGTACCTGGGACAATTATATTGCCGAATGGGGATAAACTTGTAACAGAGGTGAGCGAAGATATACCGAGTAACATGAATGAAACAGTATTTGTTGCTAAGTATAATGATATATCGTATCCACTTCGTATTCGGTCTAGGGAAAATGGAGATCGCATGTCAATGCAAGGTATGGATGGTACAAAAAAGATAAAAGCTGTTTTTATCGAAGCGAAAGTACCAAAAGAAAAAAGAGAAGAATGGCCGATCGTTTGTGACGCAGGTGGAAATATTATTTGGGTACCCTTGTTGAAACGATCTGCATTTGCTACTTCGAAAGAGCTAGCAAAGAAGGGTAAATACATGATTATTCACTACAAAAGCAAGGAGTCTTCCGGGAGGATAATGAAATGATGAATCAAGATATCGAAAAAGTATTAATTTCTGAAGAACAAATACAAGAAAAGGTGCACGAACTAGGTGCAGTTATTGCAGAGGATTACAAAAATACAATACCTCTTGCGATTGGTGTACTAAAGGGCGCAATGCCATTTATGGCAGATTTATTAAAGAGAACAGATACATATCTTGAAATGGATTTTATGGCTGTATCTAGCTACGGTCACTCTACAGTTTCGACAGGCGAAGTAAAAATCTTAAAAGATCTTGATACTTCGGTAGAAGGTCGCGATATTTTAATCGTTGAAGATATTATTGATAGCGGTCTTACACTAAGCTATTTAGTGGACCTGTTTAAATATCGTAAAGCGAAATCTGTAAAAATTGTTACGTTATTAGATAAGCCAACAGGCCGTAAGGTTGATCTGAAAGCAGATTATGTTGGATTTACTGTTCCTCATGAATTTGTTGTAGGATATGGATTAGATTATAAAGAGCAGTACCGTAATCTTCCTTATGTAGGAGTATTAAAACCAAGTGTTTACTCAAATTAATTAAATATAGGCGTTACAATTGTATAGGAAATTTTTTCTATGTTACGATTTACTATAGTGTTTATGCCGTGAGAGGAGGTTAGGAATGAATCGTATCTTCCGTAATACCATCTTTTATTTACTGATATTCTTAGTAGTAATTGGAATCGTGAGCTATTTTAATGGTTCGACGCAAAAAACGACATCAGTTAGCTACGATAAATTCATTACTCAACTTGAAAAAGGTGAAGTGCGTAATGTGCAGCTTCAACCGAAAAATG
Organism: Bacillus sp. JJ783; assembly: GCF_036963225.1. NCBI lineage: Bacteria > Bacillati > Bacillota > Bacilli > Caryophanales > Bacillaceae > Bacillus > Bacillus sp. JJ783. The sequence goes on from NZ_JBALMG010000104.1 coordinate 5,066, forward strand.
GTGTGTTTGAGGTAAAGGGACAATTCAAAACTTCTAGCCAAGGAGAACAATTTGTTACTTATGCACCAAATACTGAGGAATTACAAAAGAAAATTAATGATAAAGCGCAAGGGGCTGAAGTTAAGTATCAACCAGCAGAAGAAACAAGTGCTTGGGTAACGTTCTTCACTTCTATCATTCCGTTTGTCATTATCTTCATTTTATTCTTCTTCTTATTAAATCAAGCTCAGGGCGGCGGTAGCCGTGTTATGAACTTCGGGAAAAGTAAGGCGAAGCTATACAATGATGAAAAGAAAAAAATTCGTTTCAGAGATGTTGCTGGAGCGGATGAAGAGAAACAAGAACTTGTTGAGGTAGTTGAATTCTTGAAAGACCCTCGTAAGTTCGCTGAAGTTGGTGCCCGTATTCCGAAGGGTGTCCTATTAGTGGGACCTCCAGGTACAGGTAAAACTTTACTAGCACGTGCTGTTGCAGGTGAAGCAGGCGTTCCGTTCTTCTCTATTAGTGGTTCTGACTTCGTAGAGATGTTCGTCGGTGTCGGTGCATCCCGTGTACGTGATTTGTTTGAAAATGCGAAGAAAAATGCTCCTTGTATCATTTTCATTGATGAAATTGATGCAGTAGGACGTCAACGTGGCGCGGGTCTTGGCGGTGGTCATGATGAGCGTGAACAAACGTTGAACCAATTGCTTGTTGAAATGGATGGATTCGGTGCAAACGAAGGTATTATTATCATCGCTGCGACAAACCGTCCTGATATTCTTGATCCAGCGTTATTACGTCCAGGTCGTTTTGACCGTCAAATTACAGTAGATCGTCCAGATGTAAATGGTCGTGAAGCTGTACTTAAAGTACACGCTCGTAATAAACCGCTTGATGAGAATGTCAACTTAAGAGCAATTGCAACTCGTACACCAGGATTCTCTGGTGCCGATCTTGAAAACTTATTAAACGAAGCTGCTTTAGTAGCTGCGCGTCAAGATAAGAAGAAAATTGATATGAGTGACATCGATGAAGCGACGGATCGTGTTATTGCAGGTCCAGCTAAGAAAAGTCGCGTTATCTCTGAAAAAGAACGTAATATTGTTGCATTCCATGAGGCTGGTCATACTGTAATTGGTGTTGTCCTTGATGAAGCAGATATCGTTCATAAAGTAACAATTGTCCCTCGTGGTCAAGCTGGTGGATATGCGGTAATGCTTCCGAAGGAAGATCGTTACTTCATGACAAAACCAGAGTTACTTGATAAAATCACTGGTTTACTTGGTGGTCGAGTAGCTGAGGAGATTGTATTTGGTGAAGCAAGTACAGGTGCTCACAACGACTTCCAACGTGCGACTGGTATTGCAAGACGTATGGTTACAGAATTCGGGATGAGTGATAAGCTTGGACCGATGCAATTTGGTAGCTCACAAGGTGGTCAGGTATTCTTAGGAAGAGACTTCCATTCAGAACAAAACTACAGTGATGCAATCGCGCATGAAATTGATGTGGAAATGCAAATAATTATTAAAGACTGTTATGCTCGTGCGAAACAAATTCTTACTGAAAAACGAGATAAGCTTGATATTATCGCGAAAACGTTACTTGAAGTAGAAACATTAGATGCAGAGCAAATTAATCATTTATATGATTATGGCAGATTACCTGAGCGTCCAACATCTTCAGATGATGTGAAAGTAAACATCAATATGAAGAAAGACGATGAAGATACAGAAGATAAGTAAGAAACGAAGGAGTGACAATAGTCACTCCTTTTTTTGTGGAATGAATGTAAGTGGCAAAAAAATTAAATGAAACTATTATTAAAAATTGAAATAGAGAGTAATCTTTTTGTACAATGATGAGTATAGAAAAACTGATTATATAAGTATGTGTGATATGATGTTTTTATAAGTTTTATACATACTGTGCAAATGTAGATTAAATAAGATAAGTGGTGAGAATATGATTTTCGTATTGGATGTAGGGAACACAAATGCGGTACTAGGTGTGTTTGAAGAGGGGAAACTTCGTCAGCATTGGCGCATGGAAACAGATCGTCATAAAACAGAAGATGAGTATGGGATGCTTGTAAAGCAGTTACTTGAGCATGAAGGTCTTTCTTTTGAAGATGTGAAAGGTATTATTGTGTCTTCAGTCGTACCGCCAATTATGTTCGCTTTAGAGCGTATGTGTGAAAAGTATTTTAAAATTAAACCGCTTGTAGTGGGGCCTGGGATAAAAACTGGCTTGAATATTAAATATGAAAATCCACGTGAAGTAGGCGCGGACCGAATTGTAAATGCAGTAGCAGGAATCCACTTATATGGAAGTCCGCTTATTATTGTTGATTTTGGTACGGCTACTACATATTGTTATATTAACGAAGAGAAGCATTATATGGGTGGCGTCATTACGCCAGGAATTATGATTTCGGCAGAGGCTTTATATAGCAGGGCAGCAAAGCTTCCTCGTATTGAAATTACAAAACCAGGTAGTGTTATCGGGAAGAATACAGTAAGTGCAATGCAATCAGGTATTCTTTATGGATACGTTGGACAAGTGGAAGGTATTGTTAAGCGCATGAAGGAAGAAGCTAAGCAAGAACCGAAAGTTATTGCAACAGGTGGATTAGCAAAATTAATTTCAGAAGAATCAAATGTAATTGATATTGTAGATCCGTTTTTAACGTTAAAAGGTTTGTATATGTTATATGAACGTAATGCAAATTTACAACATGAGAAGGGTGAATAAATAAGTATGAAAGATTATTTAGTAAAAGCGTTAGCGTTTAATGGAGAGGTTCGTGCTTATAGTGTACGTACAACAAATACAGTAAGTGAGGCGCAAAAACGTCATGATACATGGAGAACAGCTTCAGCAGCACTTGGTCGTTCTTTAACTGCGGGTACAATGATGGGTGCTATGTTAAAAGGCGAGCAGAAGTTAACGATTAAAGTAGAGGGTAACGGACCGATTGGTCCTATCTTAGTCGATGCTCATGCAAATGGGGATGTACGTGGTTATGTAACGAATCCGCATGTTGATTTTGAAGGAACGGAACAAGGAAAATTACGTGTATATCAAGCGGTAGGTACAGAAGGATTTGTAACGGTAATTAAAGATATCGGTATGCGTGAACCATTTATCGGTCAATCTCCAATTGTTTCAGGAGAACTAGGGGAAGATTTCACATATTATTTCGCGGTTTCTGAGCAGACACCTTCTTCTGTAGGTGTTGGTGTTCTTGTAAATGGAGATGATAGCGTATTAGCGGCGGGTGGATTTATTCTTCAAATTATGCCAGGTGCGCAGGAAGAAACAATTTCATTTATTGAAGAGCGTCTGCAACAAATCCCGCCGGTATCACAATTAATCGAACAAGGTCTTTCTCCAGAAGAATTACTGTATGAAGTGCTTGGAGAAGATAAAGTGAAAGTGCTAGAAACAATGGATGTTCAATTTAATTGTACATGTTCACGTGAGCGTATTGAAAGTGTACTAATTAGTTTAGGTAAAGCGGAGTTAGAACAAATTCGTGCAGAAGAAGAAGAGACGGAAGTTCACTGTCACTTCTGTAATGAACGACATAAATTCGCTAAAGAAGATATTACAAGTCTAATTGAGAGCCTGTAATAAAGAAGTTTAGGTGGAGAATCAGCCGCCCAAATAGATTGACAAACAGGGAATTTTCTGACAAAATCTAAATATAGATAAAACCAATAAAAATACTCGGTGTTAGGAGTGACAGGAATGCGAGTGGCACAATCAGTTTCAGAATTAATCGGGAAAACGCCGATCGTTAAGTTGAACCGCATCGTAGAATCAGACAGCGCAGATGTATACTTAAAATTAGAATTTATGAATCCGGGGAGCAGTGTTAAAGATCGTATCGCGTTAGCTATGATTGAAGATGCTGAAAATAAAGGGTTATTAAAAGAGGGCGATACAATCATTGAGCCGACAAGTGGTAACACAGGTATTGGCTTAGCGATGGTAGCAGCTGCTAAAGGATATAAGGCAATTTTAGTAATGCCAGAAACAATGAGTATTGAGCGTCGTAATTTATTACGCGCTTACGGTGCTGAATTAGTATTGACTCCAGGACCTGAAGGAATGGGCGGAGCAATTCGAAAGGCAACTGAATTAGCAGAAGAACATGGGTACTTTATACCACAACAGTTCCAAAACCAAGCGAATCCAGAAATCCATCGTATAACAACAGGCCCAGAAATTGTTGAACAGATGGGGGATCAATTAGATGCGTTTATCGCAGGTATTGGTACAGGTGGAACAATTACAGGTGCCGGTGAAGTGCTGAAAGAAGCTTATAAAGATATCAAAATTTACGCGGTAGAACCTGCGGATTCACCAGTATTATCTGGTGGAAAGCCAGGACCACATAAGATCCAAGGAATTGGAGCGGGGTTTGTTCCGGAGACATTGGATGTAGAGGTATATGATGAAATTATTCAAGTGAAAACGGAGCAAGCGTTCGAATATGCGAGAAGAGTGGCTAGAGAAGAAGGTATTTTAGTTGGTATCTCTTCGGGAGCAGTCGTTTATGCAGCGACAGAAGTTGCGAAGAAATTAGGTAAAGGGAAAAAGGTACTTGTTATTATCCCAAGTAACGGTGAACGTTATTTAAGTACACCACTTTATCAATTTGAGTCATAATTGAATGTGATTTGAAAAGCATCCTTAAAAAAGGATGCTTTTTCTTTTTTGATTGGAAAAAGGAAAAGAGTGAATGACTAGAAAACTTCATGTAAAATAAGAAGTAGTATAATTAATTTATTTTCACTAGCCCTCAAGTATAATCATTCTCTATATAAATAATTTTATGTAGTTTGAGTTGATTGGCTTAAGAGGGTGGGATAACAGAAGACGGGGTGTTGATATGCAACGAAGAAAATCTTTAGCGCTTTCTATTCCATATCAGTTAGATTTCTTTAAGCAATATAAATTTCTTTCTCAGGATAAGCCGCAACATATTTTGTTAGAAAGTGGACGTGGTGGTCGTTATAACATTGTTGGGCTGGATCCAGTAGCGGTAATTCAGGGTAAGAATGAGACGTTACATATAAGTGAAAGTGGTAAGGAAACAATAAAGCGAGGGAATCCACTAGATTTAATGCAAGCGTATATGGAGAAATGGAAAACGGATTATAATCCGGAGTACCCACCTTTTCAAGGTGGGGCAATTGGATACTTTAGTTATGATTGTATCCGTTATATTGAAAAACTTTCTTCTCTTGCGAAGGATGATATTAATATACCTGACATATTCTTTTTGTTATTTGATGACGTGTTTGTGTATGATCAACAGGAGAGAGTATTATGGATTATTACTCATTATGTAGATGAGTGTGAAGAGGCAGAAGAGCGATTAAATGAATGGAAGGGTCTTTGGATGAAAGAAGCACCCAAAGTGACTATGCCGTTTGAATGTCCTGAAAAGAAAAATGAAGCAGTCGCTTTTACGGAAGAGGGCTTTATGAAGGCCGTTGAACGTATTCAAGAATATATTGGAGCGGGTGATGTGTTTCAAGTAAACTTGTCGACAAGACAAGAAAGAACATTACAAACACATCCACTAGAAATATATACAAGTCTTCGTGAAATTAATCCATCTCCATATATGGGTTACTTGGAGTTTGGAGATTTTCAAATTGTTAGTGCTTCGCCTGAATTACTAATTAAAAAGCAAGGAAAAGAAGTGAGTACAAGACCAATTGCCGGTACGCGCTCTCGAGGAGCAAGTGAGCAAGAGGATGAGGAATTAGCGAAAGAATTAATTGAAAACGAAAAGGAAAGAGCAGAGCATGTAATGCTTGTGGATTTAGAACGAAATGACTTGGGCCGTGTTTGTAAATATGGCACTGTTGAAGTAGATGAATTTATGGTAATTGAAAAATACTCACACGTTATGCATATTGTTTCTAATGTGCGTGGTGAGGTGGAAGCAGATAAAGATGCTTTCGATTTGGTGAAGGCTGTATTTCCTGGTGGGACAATTACCGGTGCCCCGAAAATACGTACGATGGAAATTATTGAAGAATTAGAACCTGTTCGCCGAGGGATTTATACGGGTTCAATTGGTTGGATTGGTTATTCTGGAGATACGGAATTGAATATTGTAATCCGAACACTGCTTGCTAAAGATGGACAAGCGCATGTGCAAGCTGGAGCGGGTATTGTAATTGATTCAAATCCAAAAAATGAATATAAAGAGTCGTTAAAAAAAGCAATCGCTTTATGGCGTGCAAAAGAAAGTAGCGAAGAAACGGTTAGGTGAGAGAAATGATATTAATGATTGATAATTATGATTCTTTTACATTTAATTTAGTGCAGTTTCTTGGGGAACTTGGACAAGAGCTTGTTGTTAAGCGTAATGATGAAGTGACTATTTCGGATATTGAGAATATGAAACCGGATTTTTTAATGATTTCGCCAGGTCCATGTAGCCCTAATGAGGCGGGAATCAGTATGGATGTTATTAAATATTTTGCAGGTAAGCTTCCGATTTTTGGGGTCTGTCTTGGACATCAATCCATTGCACAAGTATTTGGGGGGGATGTTGTCAGGGCAGAGCGTTTGATGCATGGAAAAACATCTTTAATGCATCATGATGGGCAGACGATTTTTTCTGACATTCCAAATCCATTTACTGCGACACGTTATCACTCTCTTATCGTAAAAAAAGAGACGTTACCGAATTGTTTAGAGATAACATCTTGGACTGAAGAAGGTGAAATTATGGCGCTTCGTCATAAAACGTTGCCGATTGAAGGGGTACAATTCCATCCGGAATCTATTATGACTTCTCACGGGAAAGAGTTGCTACAGAATTTCATTCGCAAATATAGCCCAAGTGTGACATCGTGTTAATTTACGTAAATGGCGCGTATGTAGAAGCGAGTGAAGCGAAAATTTCTCCGTATGACCACGGTTACCTATATGGGCTTGGGGTTTTTGAGACGTTTCGTATTTATAATGGTCATCCCTTTTTAATGGATGATCATTATGAACGCTTAATAGGTGCGCTCGATATATTGCAAATCAAATGGACAATGACAAAAGATGAAGTGATGCTTATTTTAAAGAATCTACTCGTTAAGAATGGGTTAAAGCATGCATATGTGCGCTTAAATGTATCGGCGGGTATAGATGAAATAGGATTACAAACGGAAGTATATGAAGAACCGTCTGTTATTGTTTTTATAAAACCTTTAGCAGCTCCAGGGAATGTAGTGGAAAAAGAAGGAGTTATTTTAAAGCAAGTGAGAAATACACCAGAGGGTGCATTTCGCTTGAAGTCCCATCATTATTTAAATAATATTTTAGGGAAACGCGAAATTGGAAATGTTGTGAATAAGGAAGGTATTTTTCTTACCGAAACAGGTTATGTTGCAGAGGGTATTGTTTCGAATCTCTTTTTTGTTAAAGGAGATATTTTATATACTCCTTCATTAGGAACAGGGATTTTAAACGGAATCACTCGTGCGTTTATTATAAAGGCTGCTGAAGAGCTAGATATAGAAGTAAAGGAAGGTTTCTTTACAAAAGATGAATTGCTTTCAGCGGATGAAGTGTTCGTAACGAACTCTATTCAAGAGATTGTCCCCCTTTATCGTATAGAGGAGAAAGATTTCCCGGGTAAAGTGGGAGTGGTTACAAAAAGATTTATGGGTCTTTATGGAGTGCAGAGAGAGAAATTGTGGAGCAGAAATGAATTGCGAAGAGGAGATGTGTAGTTTGAAGTGGGATTATGATTTGCGCTGCGGCGAATATACATTGAACTTAAATGAAAAGACATTAATTATGGGGATTTTAAATGTAACGCCAGATTCATTTTCTGATGGTGGGAGTTACAACGAAGTAGATGCTGCAGTGCGACATGCGAAAGAAATGAAAAATGAAGGTGCTCATATTATTGATATTGGCGGTGAATCTACTCGACCAGGTTTCGCTAAAGTTTCAGTAGAAGAAGAAATAAAGCGAGTTGTTCCAATGATTCAGGCAGTGTCAAAAGAAGCAAAGCTACCTATTTCTATTGATACGTATAAAGCTGAAGTTGCGAAACAAGCGATTGAAGCGGGTGCTCATATTATTAATGATATTTGGGGAGCGAAGGCGGAACCGAAGATTGCTGAAGTTGCAGCTTATTATGATGTGCCTATTATCTTAATGCATAACCGAGATAATATGAACTACCGCAACTTAATGGCTGATATGATTGCTGATTTGTATGAGAGTATTAAAATTGCTAAAGATGCGGGCGTGCGAGATGAGAATATTATTTTAGACCCAGGTATTGGCTTTGCGAAAACACCTGAGCAAAATTTAGAAGCGATGCGTAATTTAGAGCAGTTAAATGTACTGGGTTACCCAGTTCTATTAGGTACTTCAAGAAAGTCCTTTATTGGCCATGTATTAGATTTACCAGTGGAGGAGCGTCTTGAAGGAACGGGCGCTACCGTTTGTCTTGGTATTGAAAAGGGCTGTGAGTTTATCCGTGTTCATGATGTGAAAGAAATGGCGCGTATGGCTAAGATGATGGATGCAATGATTGGTAAGGGGGCAAAGTAATTGGATAAAATTTATATCCATGATATGGAGTTTTACGGTTATCATGGTGTATTCCCGGAAGAAAATAAATTGGGTCAGAGATTTAAAGTGGATTTAACGGTGGAGTTGGATTTAAAACGCGCAGGAGAAAGTGACGACTTAGAGCATTCTGTCAATTACGGGGAGCTTTTCGAACTATGTAGAAAAGTTGTTGAAGATAGAACGTATAAGCTTGTAGAAAGTATCGCTGAAAATATCGCTACAGATATATTGAAACAATATGAGAGTATTTCACAATGTACAATTAAGGTAATTAAACCAGATCCGCCGATACCGGGGCATTATCGTGCTGTAGCGGTAGAAATTATGAGAGAACGTCCATGAATAATATAGCGTACATCGCATTAGGTTCGAATATTGGGGAGCGTTATATTTATTTAACTGAAGCGATTCAGTTTTTAAATAAAAACCAGCATATCCAAGTCGATGATGTTTCGTCTGTATATGAAACTGATCCGGTTGGCTATACTGACCAAAATTGCTTTTTAAACGTAGTTATAAAAATTTCTACCAATTTATCACCGCAAGAATTATTGAAAGTAACACAAAAGGTAGAAAATGACCTAGGAAGAAAAAGGGAAATTAGATGGGGCCCGAGGACCATCGACCTTGACATTTTACTATATAATCAAGAAAATATTGAAGCAGAGAATCTTATTGTTCCGCATCCGCGGATGTTCGAAAGAGCTTTTGTTATCGTTCCGTTGTTAGAGATTAATCAAGATATGAAACAAAACATTTCACGTTCACAAGTAGAAGAAATGAAAAGGCGAGAGGGAGTAACGGTATGGAAGCAGAAAAATGGGGAAGACGCATTCGTGCTTTTCGAAAGCTAAAAGGCTATACGCAAGAAGGTTTTGCGAAAGAATTAGGGGTATCTGTATCGGTTTTAGGTGAAGTTGAGAGGGGCAATAGATCACCTTCCCAAGATTTTGTAGTAGAAGTCGCTAAAACATTAAACGTTTCAATAGACGAATTGATGCCGAAGTGACTGTAAAGGAAGGAGTAAGACGGGTGTTAAAGATTGCAAATATTGAGATGAAAAATCCAGTTGTACTAGCACCGATGGCGGGAGTGTGTAACTCTGCATTCCGTTTGACAGTAAAAGAATTTGGTGCAGGTTTAGTTTGTGCTGAAATGGTAAGTGATAAGGCAATATTACTTAATAACAAAAGAACATTAGATATGTTATATATCGATGAGAGAGAAAAGCCATTAAGTTTACAAATTTTTGGTGGAGAGAAAGAAACTCTTGTAGATGCTGCGAAATACGTAGATAAATATACGACAGCAGACATTATTGATATTAATATGGGTTGCCCAGTACCGAAAATCACTAAGTGTGATGCGGGAGCAAAGTGGCTTTTAGATCCAAATAAAATATATGAGATGGTAGCGGCAGTTGTAGATGCTGTTGAAAAACCAGTTACAGTTAAAATGCGTATTGGTTGGGATGAAGAACATATTTTCGCAGTTGAAAACGCTAGAGCTGTTGAGCGTGCTGGTGGGCAAGCAGTAGCAGTTCATGGACGTACACGAGTGCAAATGTATGAAGGGAAAGCGGATTGGGATATTATTAAACAAGTAAAGCAATCTGTGAATATCCCGGTTATCGGAAATGGTGATGTGGAAACACCGCAAGATGCAAAGCGTATGCTTGATGAAGTTGGTGTAGATGGAGTTATGATTGGCCGTGCTGCTCTTGGAGACCCATGGATGATTTATCGTACGGTAAAGTATTTAGAGACGGGCGAATTAATGCCGGAACCAACAGTGCGTGAGAAAATTGATGTATGTATGCTGCATCTAGATCGTCTTATCGATTTAAAGAACGAAAATGTCGCTGTAAGAGAGATGAGAAAGCATGCAGCTTGGTATTTAAAAGGTGTTCGTGGTAATGCAAGTGTGCGTAACGGTATCAATATTTGTAATACACGTGAAGACCTTGCGAATTTATTAGGTGCATTTGTAGAAGAAGTAGAAGCGAAACAACAAACCATTTACGTTGGTTAATAAGAGGGCATAGGAGATTGACATTCTTCTATACACTTCCTATAATTACGTGAAAGAAAGAAGAACTGCCAGTTAGTTGCTGGCAGTTTTTCTAGTTGAGTAGAAAATGCTATACTGTATATATTGTAAAATTTAATAGAGCTGGAGTGATATCAATATCATGGATAACATGAACCACGAAGAATTAAACGACCAATTGCTTGTTCGTCGTGAAAAGTTACATAACTTACGTGAACAAGGGATCGATCCGTTCGGTAAACGATTTGAACGCACAAATTCAACAACTGACTTAGTAAGTCTATATGGAGAATTCTCTAAAGAAGAATTAGAAGAGAAAGCAATCACTGTTTCTATCGCTGGTCGTATTATGACAAAACGCGGTAAAGGAAAAGCGGGATTTGCGCACATTCAAGATTTACAGGGGCAAGTTCAAATTTATGTTCGTAAAGATACTGTTGGAGATGAAGAGTACGAGTTATTTACGACAGCAGATTTAGGTGACTTAGTAGGTATTGAAGGTAAAGTGTTCAAAACAAACGTTGGAGAACTTTCAGTAAAAGTAACAGGATTTACACTTTTAACGAAATCTCTTCGTCCATTACCGGATAAATACCATGGATTAAAAGATGTTGAACAACGCTATCGTCAACGTTACTTGGACTTAATTACAAGTATGGAAAGCCGTGAAACATTCGTTACTCGTAGTAAAATCATTCGTGAAATGAGAAGATATTTAGATGACAACGGTTATCTTGAAGTAGAAACGCCTATGATGCACGCGATTGCAGGTGGAGCGTCTGCTCGTCCTTTCACTACACACCATAATGCGTTAGATATGGAATTATATATGCGTATCGCAATTGAACTTCATTTAAAACGTCTTATTGTGGGCGGATTAGAAAAGGTTTATGAGATCGGCCGTGTATTCCGTAATGAGGGTGTATCAACTCGTCATAACCCCGAGTTTACGATGATTGAATTATATGAAGCGTACGCTGATTATAATGATATTATGAAACTAACAGAAAATATGGTTGCTCATATCGCGAAAAAAGTATTGGGTACAACAACAATCCAATATGGTGATTATGAAATTAATCTAGAACCAGAATGGACACGTCTTCATATGGTAGATGCAATTAAGCAACACTCTGGAGCAGATTTCTGGAATCCAATGAGTGTAGAAGAAGCGCGTGAACTTGCAAAAGAACATAATGTAGAAATTAAGAATACAATGGAAGTTGGTCATATTATTAATGAGTTCTTCGAACAAAAAGTAGAAGATAAATTAATCCAACCAACATTTATTTACGGTCATCCGGTAGAAATTTCGCCACTTGCGAAAAAGAATGACGAAGATCCAAGATTCACGGATCGTTTCGAGTTATTTATCGTTGCACGTGAACATGCAAATGCGTTCACTGAGTTAAATGATCCAATCGATCAAAAGGAACGTTTTGAAGCTCAACTAAAAGAGCGCGAGCAAGGTAATGATGAAGCTCATATGATGGATGATGACTATATCGAAGCTCTTGAGTACGGTATGCCTCCTACGGGTGGATTAGGAATCGGTATTGATCGTCTTGTTATGTTATTAACAAATGCACCATCTATTCGTGATGTACTATTATTCCCGGCTATGCGCCATAAACAAGACTAAGCTTTGGAGATTTCTCCAAAGCTTTTTTATTTCTTTATTTATTTGAGGGGGGAGAAACCTTCTATTAAAAGGAAAGCGAGATTATTGCTCGTTAAATGGATGCCAGATTAAAAAACTATACTTATATAGAAGAAAGGTGCTGTTTTTATGCTTTTTTACTAAGTTAAAAATTTTATTAGAAAAACTATTGCATTTTAATAATCAAACTGGTATATTTATATTCGTTGTCACGAAAGACAACATAAGAAACAAACGAAAAACAACTTATTGAAAAAAGTTGTTGACGAAAACATAACGAAATGTTATATTAATAAAGTCGCTTCTGAGCGGCAGACGAGTTCTTTGAAAACTGAAC
>NZ_JBALMG010000105.1:0-32408 GCF_036963225.1 Bacillus sp. JJ783
TTATCAGCTTTCACTTCTTCTGTTTTGAACTCTGTTCCATTTTGAAGCAATTGAACTGTGATGCTTTCTGGGCGTGTGTTGAACTTGTTGTTGTAGTCTTCCACATCTTCGTTCCTGAAACAAATGTAGTTTTCACTTTATTTGGAATATCCAGTTCGACTCCATTTTCAGCATCTGATTTTATTTCAAACTCTACTTTTTTCTGAGGATCGAAATCAATATAGTCTGGAGCTGAAACCTCTTGTACATAATATTTACCTGGTGATAATTGAGGAGTTTCAACTATCCCTTTTTCATTTGTTTTATATTCGCCCCCAACTTGTTCACCAGACTCTTTATACAACTTAAACGAAACATTCGGGATTACTTTTTCTTTATTTCCTTCAATATGTTTAACAATTTTTAGCTTTCCTTTTGGAACCTTGTTACCAGTAGCACCACCGCCAGCTTCCATATTTTCGACTGGGTAACTGCCCGATTCATTAACTGGCTCTTTGTTCCAAACTTGGTAATCAATCGTATAATCATTCTTAAAAAACTCTTGCTTCTTTCCGGCTTCCGTTATAGTAGATGTATAACCAATCGAAAAGGCGGCAAGACGTGCTTTATCCTTATTAAGCACAACTTTAAATGATCTGTCACCAGTAAAGGTAATCGTTCCGTAACCTTGCTTTTCAAACTCTTGTAGCGTTAAATATCGATTACCTAGATAATTATCTACACTTATATAGAAACTATCCTTATTAAGTGTTTGACCTTCCTGTAAATTATCAGTCACAACAATATCACGACTTAACTCTTCTTTATTTAAATTTATATTCAAGAACCAACGTACTTCATTGTCCTTACCTGAGTTCATATCACCAGTTTTATAAAAAAACGGTTGCTTTCCAGGATCTGTGCCACCACCACTACTTGGACCGGTAATTGTTACAGACTGCTTATCTACAGTTGTACCGAAATTGGTTTCAATCTCTTTCTTTTGATCCGTTCCTACATTAGTAGCTTCCACGAAAAAGTTTAAATACCCTTGGATATTTTCATGTGTACTCACTTTATCATTAAATGTACATACCACAGTACCTGCTGTAACTTTACAAGTACCATAGTCATCTAATGGAAACTCTCTATCTAATCCTTTTAATTCTGGAGGCAGTGTTAATGTTAGTGTGTCTCCAGGCTTCAGCCTAAGTCCATCTTTTTCACTGAAGTTTACAGTTACTTTAGTCCGTTCTGTGGTACTTAGATTTGTTTTACCAATCTGAAAACTATCCACAAGTCCTGCTGTGCTTAGCTCCTGTGCATTTGCTACTATAGGTAAAAGACTCTGGCCTATAGTAAACATAAAAATCATTATAATCGAAAAAATTGAAGTTATCCTTTTTAAATACATATTTTCTGTTATCCTCCCTATAAAATTAAATGTTTCTAGATTCTAGGACAAATATACTATGACAAAGATTCTACTATTCAATGTCATTAAGCCACTTTACTAAAATGTGCTTGATAGCTGTTATCATCTTTTTCTCTTTTTTTAACCCTTCTATTATTTAGAAACTTGGAGTTTGGCTCTTATATAGATTCATCTAATTTCTCCGACATTTTACTTCTGGCCTATACCGTTTAACAAAAACAGATACAGGACAGGAAAAATTTTGATAAAGAAATTCAAATTACAAGCACACATGAACGGACCACAGAATAACTTCAAAGCTAGAAGAAGGCAATTCGAAAAGCATTCACGATAAAGCTCATGACAGCCATTGTCGTCTTATTATGCTGTGACATTTTAGAAATTTCTTCAAACCCAATACAAACGTTTGCTCTATAAATGCAAAAATTTCATTGCTGGCAAGTATGAACGAGCTACTTCACAGTAACTATGCGTTTGGTCAACTTCTTTACTTATCCTCCTAAAGAATAACAAGAAGTACCATCTATAATCGAAATTAGCATATCAGCCAAGGAAAGTTACAACTGTGAAACATACTTGGATACTCGTATTCTAAAAGATGTTATTGAAGATGCGTTTTCTGCCATTATAAGTTGAGGTGAAATTGGCCATATGTTAAAACGTTTTGTGTTTACAACGACCTACACACCGAAACAAGTAGAATAAGAAGCATTCTACACCAGCATTTTATAATTAAAAACGCCCTGGATGAAGTATTGTTTGCCTATGCAAGATGAAAGTCATATTCTCCAAATTTGAATACAATGGACCGAATTTGGGGGTAATTAAAAAAGAGTACGATTGTCAACTGATTTCATGTAAATCGTATAGAAATACGAAATTCAGCCTTTTCATTTTTGGAGTATATAAATGAGTGTCGAGAAAGAACACTTTGCCTAATGGGTTCCATGGCTATGTCGAAGAATTAAAATGAGCTTATATATGATGATAATATCAAAACCGAGAGATTTATATCCTTTCATTATTTTTATAAAATCATGAAAACTTTAATTGTACTATTTTAAACATAATCCCCTAGTTTCTTGACTAGGTTGGAAGTTTTCATGATTAATGAATAATTGTTTAAATACTTGGTTAGATGAATTGTTATTTTAGTATTTGGCCTAGCTATAACAATGTTTTTTACAACAGTCACACCATTTCCTAGTAACTTTCCATCAACTAATAATACATATACTGATTTTGGAAATTTCACCCCCAACAATCTATTATTCTAGAATTGTCCCCAAAAATCAATAGTTAATTGTTAGTTTTCTATTCTCACTTCATCACCATAACATGTATTTAGAATAGAAAACTGGCACAAAAAAAAGACAGCTCTGCCATCTCTTTTTTTATTTCAGTTTCCCCTCATCAAGACGTACGTGAGGTTCTCCCCCATACGTCTTTTCGTTGGTCTTTTTTCTTTGACATCTAATCAGTTTATAGACTGATCAGATGTCTTTATATCAACTTGTATATCACTTCTAAACAAAAATAAGTATCTTTTCTTTTGTCTACTACATTTTTTCTGGTGCAGATACTCCTACGATTGCTAATGCATTTTGAAGTGTAGTGCGTACTGCCTTCATTAATTCGTAACGAGCTTTACTTAATTCTAAGTTATCTTGGTTTAATACTTTTTCTGCATTGTAGAAGCTGTGTAATGCTGCTGCTAATTCAAATGCATAGCTTGTAATGCGGTGTGGCAGACGTTTTTGCGCTGCATCCGCAACTACAGCTGGGAATTCACCAAGTTTTTTCAGTAACTCTACTTCTTTCTCAGAAGTAACAAGTTTGTAATTCACGTCTCCGCCTGTAGCTAATCCTAACTCTTCACCTTGACGAAGGATGCTGCATACACGAGCATGTGCATATTGTGCATAGTATACTGGGTTTTCATTAGATTTTGATACAGCTAAGTCCATATCGAAGTCTAAATGAGAATCACCGCTACGCATTGCGAAGAAGTAACGCATTGCGTCCACGCCTACTTCTTCCATAAGCTCACGAAGTGTAACTGCTTTACCTGTACGCTTACTCATTTTCATTTTTTCACCATTTTGGTACAGTTGTACCATTTGGATGATTTCTACTTCAAGTGTTCCTTTATCGTAACCTAGCGCTTGAATAGCAGCTTTCATACGAGGAATGTAACCGTGGTGGTCAGCACCCCAAATGTTGATTAGCTTATCAAAACCACGCTCTAATTTATCACTGTGGTAAGCGATATCTGGCGTTAAGTATGTGTAAGAACCGTCATTTTTAATTAATACACGGTTTTTGTCGTCACCGTAAGTCATTGAACGGAACCAAGTTGCTCCGCCTTCTTCAAAGATTTCGTCACGCTCTTTTAATACAGCAAGAGCCTGATCAATTTTTCCGTTTTTGTATAATGATGTTTCTGAGAACCATACATCAAAGTTAACACGGAAGCTTGCTAAGTCTTTTTGAAGTTTTGCTAACTCATATTTTAAACCGTATGAACGATAGAATTCATAGCTTTCCTCTGCATCAGCTTTTGCATAACGATCGCCAAACTCTTCAGCTAAACGTTTACCGATTCCAATAATGTCCGCACCATGGTAACCGTCTTCTGGCATTTCTTTCTCTAAACCTAAAGCTTGCATGTAACGAGCTTCAACAGAAAGAGCTAAGTTATGAATTTGGTTACCAGCATCATTAATGTAGTACTCACGAGATACATCGTATCCTGCTTTTGCTAATACGTTACATAAAGTGTCACCTACTGCCGCACCACGTGCATGTCCTAAGTGAAGGTCGCCTGTTGGATTCGCAGATACGAACTCAATTTGTACTTTTTCACCTTTACCAGTATTCGTTTCACCGTATGCTTCACCAGCGTTAACGATTGTTGGGATTAAGTCTGTTAAGTAGCTATTATCCATGTAGAAGTTAATAAAACCAGGACCAGCGATTTCAATCTTTTCAATAGAAGCTTTTGCTTTATCGAAGTTTGCAACTAATTCTTCTGCAATCATACGAGGTGCTTTTTTCGCAACGCGTGCAAGTTGCATTGCCATATTTGTAGAGAAGTCACCATTTGTTTTATCTTTTGGCGATTCTAATACAACGTTTGGAATTTGTTCTTCTGTCGCTAATTCTGCCTTTAATACAGCAGCTTGGATTTCTTCTTTAATCAATCCTTTTACTTGTTCTAAAGAATTCATTATTTTGCCTCCTTCAAATTAATTGTAATTGTATATCTGCCAGCTTCTTGTTCACTTAGAAGCAATGCGTACGTTAAGAAGAGTTGTCCTTTTTTCTTTTCATCCGACCATTTAAAAAGAACGTTATCAGTTTTCGTTTGCAATGCAAACGTACCAAGTTCACTCGTATACGTACCAGTTGTCCATTCACCTTTCACATGCGTCTGACGCATAGAAATAGCACCTGAACGCATAATGAGAACTTGTTCATCTTGAATTTTAATAATTGTTTTCACTTCGCCTTGTTCGTTCGGCTCTTGGAATGTTATATATGTACCTTGACCTTTTACATAGTATTGACCATTTGCTTCAAAAGCAACGGCTTCCTTTCTCGCCCCTTCACGGATTTCTGTTACGAAATGAACGTGTACCGGCAAGCCTGCAAGTTGTTTCTTCACGTCTTGCACACCCTTCAAATGTTATAGATATTAAATACTACTTATAATAAATCACTTTTCCTATCATATCAAAAAAAGACTCTGTCTGTCTGCTGAAAAATCAGGAAAACTCCTTTTCAAAAAATAATTCACCTTCACTTTATTTCATATGTTAAAATATTTTTTAAATCTAAATATTCTTTCATTTAAAGGGGTGAATTTGGTGCTACCAACAAAATTAAAAAAAGGTGATGAAATAAGGGTTATTTCACCATCTTGTAGTTTAAGTATTGTCTCAAATACGAACCGAGAGCTTGCCACAAAAAGATTAACCGATATGGGCTTTCACGTTACATTCTCAAAAAATGCTGAAGAAATAGATCGCTTTTCTTCATCCTCTATTGCTTCACGAGTTCAAGATCTTCATGAAGCATTTAGAGACCCTAATGTAAAAGCAATTTTGACGACACTTGGCGGATACAACTCTAACGGTTTATTGAAACATCTCGATTATGATTTAATTCGAGAAAATCCGAAGTTTTTCTGCGGTTATTCTGATATTACCGCTTTAACTAACGCGATTTATGCTAAAACAGGCTTAGTTACATATTCAGGTCCTCACTTCTCTTCATTTGGAATGGAGAAAGGCCTCGATTATACGACCGATTACTTTTTAAAATGCTTAACTTCTAATGAGCCTATTGAAATATTGCCGGCTGAAACATGGAGCGATGATTCTTGGTATATTGATCAGGAAAATCGAGAATTTATTAAAAATGAAGGATATGTTTCAATTCAAGAAGGAGAAACTACAGGAGATATTGTTGGTGGTAATATGAGCACATTTAATTTACTACAAGGTACGCCATATATGCCTAACTTACAGGACAAAATTTTATTTCTTGAAGAGGATAGTTTAACAGAAAAAGCTACTCTTAAAACTTTTGATCGATATTTACATTCTCTTATGCAGCAACCTGACTTTGAACATGTAAAAGGCATTGTTATAGGAAGAATGCAAAAAGGAGCAGAATGTGCGATAGCAGACATTCAAGAAATGATTGCTTCAAAGGTAGAACTTAAACATATACCTATCATTGCAAATGCTAGTTTTGGGCATACAACTCCTATTTTCACTTTTCCCATTGGCGGAAGAGCAACAATCACTTCTAATACAAAGAGCACATCTATTACAATTTTAACGAATTAAAAAAGGAGCGATTTGTTCGCTCCTTTTAAACTTTTTCTATTTTTTGTAATGCCTTTTGCGGGATTGATTCTTTCGGGATTTCAGCCCATCCTTTTCCTTGCATACCCTTTGCATAAATTTTTATAAAATCACCTGTATGCAATTCACGGTTCACTATTCTTTTAATAATTTGTAGCTTTCCGTCTTCCGTATACCCTTTAAATGTATACAAATATTCATCGTCTTTTTTCTCACCTTTATCTATAACTGCATAATAATCTTGTATTTCTTTATTTGAAAAGAAGTTGTCTACAAAAGCATGTACCCCTTCTGTTTTTGTGTTTAAATAATATGCTGTTCCCCCTAAAATAATAGCGAACACAGCTAAAACTTTAATGACCAATTTCATAAATGCGCCTCCTGTTTGCACTTCTTTCTCACTAACCGTATGTCTATACCTGTATTATACGAAAAAAAGCATACTATACTCCATCGAAATGCCTTACACTTCCCTTACATTATTGTAAGACTTTTTCACCTTACAGCAATTTCCGGGCAAAAAGTTTTTCCGTTTAACAAACTTTTATATTATTATTGAATGATACGAATTTTTATTACAAAAATCAAAGGAGACAGTTCTCAAATGGCTATCTTGCAAGGTTTAGCACTATTACTTGTTGTACTCTGTCTATTTACACTTTTTAGTTACCGTGCTCCTTACGGAATGAAAGCAATGGGTGCTTTAGCTAATGCAGCAATCGCGAGTTTTCTTATTGAGGCATTTCACCGTTATATCGGTGGAGAAATGTTTCATAATGACTTTTTACAATCAGTAGGAGAAGCATCTGGTAGTATGAGTGGTGTCGCCGCGGCAATTTTAGTAGCATTAGCAATCGGTGTTTCACCCGTATACGCTGTTTTAATCGGTATAGCTACTAGTGGGTTCGGTATTTTACCAGGATTTTTCGCTGGATACGTTTGTGCTTTCGTCGTGAAATTTCTCGAAAAGAAATTACCAGCTGGTGTAGAATTTTTAGCAATTCTATTTATTGCCGCACCAATTTCACGTGGAATGGCTATGCTTATGGATCCCCTCGTTAATGCCACACTCGGTAAAATCGGTTCTATGATTTCAGTTGCAACTACAGAAAGTCCTATCATTATGGGTATTATGCTTGGTGGATTAATCACAGTTATTTCTACATCTCCATTAAGTTCTATGGCACTAACTGCAATGCTTGGATTAACTGGTTTACCAATGGCAATTGGTAGTCTTGCCGTAGCAGCTTCTGCCCCAATGAACTTCATTTTCTTTAAACGACTAAAAATCTGTTCAAAGAAAGATATAATCGCTGTGGCAATCGAGCCGTTAACACAAGCCGATGTTGTCTCAGCAAACCCAATTCCTATCTATATGACAAACTTTGTTGGCGGTGCGCTTGCCGGTATTATTACGTCGCTATTCCAGCTCGTTAATAATGCACCAGGGACAGCATCACCAATTCCAGGACTTCTCGTGTTGTTCGGATTTAATGATGTAATAAAAGTAACGATTGCTGCCGTATTATGTGGAATCGTTACCACAATTGTTGGATACGTCGGTTCCATTGTGTTCCGCAAATATCCAATCCGTTCTGCTGATGAAATTCGCGGAACTGCTTCGAAAGAGAAAATCGCATAAGAAAAAGAGCTATTCTCATCGTTTGAGAATAGCTCTTTTTTGATGTCGCATGAAGGTAAGTGAAATTATATCAGCGATTTTCCGAATATATCGACCGCAACTTGAATTATATCAGCGATTTTTTAAATATATCGGCGATTCGACAAAGAATATCGACTTACCGACACATAACGACAAAAGTAAAAGCCTCCTATTCATATAGGAGGCTTTTATTTTATCCAGCTACGCCTTCTAGACCCTTGCGTCTAAGAACCTTCCCTGCCAAAAGGTAAAAAGCACCTTTTGCAGGAAAGAACCTTAGTCACCGGGTCTAAACAGTCGGCTTCACTTTTATTTCACCCAACCGAGCAGCATTTCCCGCACGAATTTGCTTGCTGCGATTGGTGTTTGATCACTATGATCGTAGACTGGAGCTACTTCTACTAAGTCTGCTCCGACTACTTTTATATTTGAATTTGCAATTGCTACGATGGACTCTAATAGTTCTTTAGATGTGATACCTCCAGCTTCTAATGTTCCTGTTCCAGGAGCGTGAGCTGGGTCTAATACGTCAATGTCAATTGTGACATAGACTGGGCGTCCTGCAAGTTTCGGTAATACTTCTTTTAACGGTTCTAATACGTTAAATTTATATAAGTTCATACCTACTTCTTTTGCCCATTCGAATTCTTCCTTCATTCCAGAACGAATACCGAAAGAATATACGTTTTCCGGACCAATTAAATCGCACACTTTACGAATTGGTGTAGAGTGGGATAAAGGCTCTCCCTCATATGACTCACGTAAGTCAGTATGAGCATCCATATGGATGATTGCTAAATCCGGATATTTTTTTGCCATTGCCTTAAAAATTGGCCAAGACACTAAGTGCTCTCCGCCGAGACCTAGTGGAAACTTACCGGCATCTAATAGTTTTGCTACATATTCTTCAATCATGTCTATGCTGCGCTGTGGGTTCCCAAATGGTAATGGAATATCACCCGCATCAAAGTACTTTACTTCTTCTAGTTCACGATCTAGATATGGACTGTATTCCTCTAGTCCAATCGATACTTCACGAATACGTGCAGGGCCAAAACGAGAACCTGGACGGTAGCTTACTGTCCAATCCATTGGCATCCCGTAAATAACTGCCTCTGACTCTTCAAAACTTGGATGACTTTTAATAAATACTTTACCTGAATAAGCTTCATCAAAACGCATATTCTTTTCCTCCTTATGTGGAACTTAAGGTATCCCAACCTTTCACTATTTCTCAAATTTGGAGCGTACTGCTCCTCTTTCTCGATTTACCGGGTCTTCTTTTTTAACGATAAGAAGACGATTTTCTTTACAGAAGTGCAAGTAGCTAGCATGTTCAAGTCTTCTGGACAAACACCTTAAATGAACTACTTGCACCTTATTTGTTCGAACTCGATTTTCTTACTTAATTAAATCGCCAACAAATTTCGGTAGTACGAATGCTGCATTGTGTAATTCTTTTGTGTAATATTTCGTTTCGATTTCGTGGAAACGCTCTTCACTTACTTCTAATGGATCATGTTTTTTAGATCCGATCGTGAACGTCCAAAGTCCACTTGGATACGTCGGAATGTTTGCTGTGTATAGACGAGTAATTGGGAAAATCTCTTTTACGTCTTTAAATACAGTTGTAATTAGTTCTGGTGTAAACCAAGGGTTGTCCGTTTGGGCAACGAAAATACCATCTTCTTTTAACGCTTTTGAAATTCCAGCGTAGAAGCCTTTTGTAAATAAGTTTACTGCTGGGCCTACTGGCTCAGTAGAATCTACCATAATTACGTCATATTCGTTTTCGCTTTCTGCGATGTGTAGGAAACCGTCTCCTACTTTTACTTCTACACGTTCATTATCTAATGCACCTGCAATTGATGGTAAGTACTGCTTAGAGTACTCAATTACTTTTCCATCGATTTCAACAAGAGTTGCTTTCTTCACGCTTGGGTGTTTTAACACTTCACGAATAACACCACCATCGCCTCCGCCAACAACTAATACGTTTTCAGGGTTTGGATGTGTAAATAAAGGTACGTGCGCTACCATTTCATGATAAACGAACTCGTCCTTTTCTGTTGTCATAACCATGCCATCTAAAATAAGCATGTTTCCAAACTCTTCCGTTTCAACCATATCAAGTTTTTGGAATTCTGTTTGCTCCGTATGTAATGTGCGGTTAATACGCGCCGTAATTCCAAAATGCTTTGTTTGTTTTTCAGTGAACCATAGTTCCATCGTACAATCACGCCTTTCGCTGCAAATTTATAATAGGGACATCATTAATGTCCCCTAACAAAAATAAAACAAAACATCCAAAAAGTATAGTTAAAAGTACAAAAATACCGAAAATATATTTTAGTCAGAGGGTTCTAACATATATGCGAAAAGGGTTTGCTCTGTAATAGGAAAGAAAACCCTTTCTTAAGAAAGGGCTTTTGTCTCTATTTCTACCGGCTTACGAATCGGAATTAAGATCATAACGCAACCAACTAACACAACAATTCCACCGACTAAAAACGGGCTTTGCGGCGAAACTGTATGACCGATAACTCCTGATAAAATTGGAGCAATTGCGCCTCCTAACCAACGAACGAAGTTATAAACACCTGATGTAATAGATCTTTCATAAGGTGAAATATCCATTACATAACTTGTAAATAACGCATTATTTAATCCTGATGCTAATCCAGATAGGACGATTAATACGATTTGTAACCACATAATTTTTACGAAGAATAGTGCAATTAATAACATCGCAAATACGAGTAAACTACCCTTTAACACTGTTTTTGGTTCATATTTACCTTCTAGCTTATGTGCTAAAATTGCTGATCCGTAAGCTAGCGCTAATCCCCATCCACAAAATACAAATCCTAATTGAATAGCAGATAAATGCATAATAAGTGGTGAATATGCTAAAACGACGAAAAATCCGTAGTAATATAACATCCCTGAAATGGCACCTTGCATAAACGGTTTATACTTCACCAAGTTAAGTAATTCCCCCATGCCTGCTGCTTTACGCTTCACTTTTCGCTCCGGTTCTTTTACAAAAAAGAAAACTAAAATAAATGCTAAGGAAATTAAAATACTCGTCGCAAAAAATGGGTAACGCCAAGAATGTCCACCTAATATTCCGCCTAATAATGGTCCACCTGCCATCCCTAAACCAATGGCTGCTTCATATAGTCCTACTGCTTCATGAACTTCTTTACTTAATGCAATTAATAATGTCATCGCCGTTGCGAAGAACATCGCATTTCCTAATCCCCACCCAGCGCGGAAAATAGATAATTGAGCAATCGTTTGCGATATACCACATATAAATGCAAATACAGTCACAATCGCAAGACCAATCGTCATCATTCGTTTATCACCAAATCTTGATGCAAATATTCCAGCTGGTAACATCATAATTGCCATCGTTAAAATATATGATGTAAATAACATCTCGACTTGCCAATGCGATGCACCAATTTGTTCAGCAATACTTGGTAAAATTGGGTCGACTACCCCTATACCTGAAAAGGCAAGGAAGGTAGCCACCACTGTAATCAATCTCCCTAATTTTTGTTTGCTCTCCATTTTGATTACTCTCCTTTTGTATTCTCTAAAAATGTAACTGCACGGCTTAAACTATCCTCTAGCTCTGCCTTCACGCGCTGCATTTGCTCCATTTTCTCGTCTAACGTTTGCACTTGTTCTTCAAGCATCTCTTTAATTTCTTGAATCACTTCACGGTCACGCGGATTCTCACTATTTCTTCTTTGTTCCATTCTTTCTTTTAACGATAAGAAATGTTGCATTTCTTGAAGCGTAATTCCTAGCACTTCTTTCGCTTCCACAATCCTTTTAATTCTTGCAATGTCCTCGTCTGTATACAGGCGAATATTCCCTTCACTGCGTTCTGGGGGATGAATTAAACCAATTTCCTCATAATAACGAAGTGTACGCTTTGTTAAACCAACTTGCTTTGTTACTTCATCAATTTTATACATGTGTATTCCTCCCTTCACCGGATCATTACATTTTACGTTAACGTTAACTTTTGTGCAACTATTATACTTTTGTAAATGTTTTCATATGAATTGTATTTTTCTCAAAGCAGTTTCATAATGAAAGAAAAGAGATGATAAGGAGATTTCCAAATGAATAAACCACTTATTTTCGCTCATCGCGGGGTAAAAGGAACACACCCAGAAAATACGATGATTGCCTTCCAAGAGGCTGAACGCATTGGTGCTCACGGAATTGAACTTGATGTTCATCTATCAAAAGATGGTGAACTAGTTGTTATTCATGATGAAACAGTGGACCGTACAACAAATGGCGTGGGACTTGTTTCTGAGAAAACTGTAGAGGAATTACAAGCTTTAGATGCTGGTAGCCATAAAGATCCTTCTTTCCATGAGGTGAAAATCCCAACGTTACGAGAAGTATTTATTTGGCTCTCTACAACAAACTTACAACTTAACATTGAATTAAAAACAGATGTTATTCACTATCCAATTATTGAAGAAAAGGTCGTCGCTCTCGTTCGTGAATATCATCTATCCAATCAAATTGCATTTTCATCATTTAACCACGATTCCGTTTCATTATTAGCAGAAATTGCTCCAGAAATTCCAAGAGCGATTTTGTACGATACACCACTTGCAGATCCTATTGCTGAAGCAAAAAAACGTGGGGCAACTGGATTACATCCAAACTTTCAATTATTAACGAAAGAGTTTGTCCAATTAGCACAGGGGCAAGGATACGTTTTTCGTCCTTACACCATTAATGAATATAAAGATTTACAAACTATGATTGATTACGGCGTAGATGTTATTATTACCGATTGGCCAGCGCGTGCTTTTGAGCTCCTTTCTTAAATGAAGGGGCTCTTTTTATTTTGGAAATTTCATTGTTTAAAATAAACGAAAACCCTCAATACTAATACAATAATGCTTGTATTAATGAGGGGCTGAAAAAGATGGATCAAACTATGAATCCAAAACTTAAAAAATATAAACGTCTTTTCTTCACCGTAATGTTTTCTTGTGTTCTTTTTTTCGTTTTTTCCTTTTTTATTATCATTGTAGCTGCAAAAATTATGGGACCTCCCCCTGTTGCGGTTCCGCAAACGAGTGTCTTTTACGCTAATGATGACACTGTTATAGGACAAAGTAATGAAATGCAAAAACGCTATAATGTATCTCTCGATGAAATTTCTCCTTATGTAAAAGGGGCGACACTATCTATTGAAGATCAACGATTCTACAAACATCATGGCTTTGATATGAAGCGCATTGCTGGTGCCATTGTTGCCGATTTAAAAGCAATGGCAAAAGTACAAGGTGCTAGTACTATCACACAACAGTATGCTCGTAACCTATACTTAGATCATGATAAAACGTGGAAGCGTAAACTATTAGAAGCAATGTATACCGTTCGTCTTGAAGTGAACTATAATAAAAATCATATTTTAGAAGGGTATTTAAATACAATTTATTACGGGCATGGTGCTTACGGAATTGAAGCTGCTTCCCGCCTGTATTTCGATAAAACTGCAAAAGAATTAACATTAGCAGAAGCTAGTATGCTCGCAGGCATTCCGAAAGGACCTAGTTTCTACTCTCCCTTTTTAAAAGAAGAGCGTGCTAAAGGGCGTCAATCTCTCATACTAAATGAAATGGTAGAACAAGGGTATATTACAAAACAGCAAGCTGCCTCAGCCAAAAAAGAAACACTTACTTTTGCCTCATTGGATACGAAAAAAGTTGCAGAAATTGCACCTTATTTCCAAGATGCTGTACAAGCTTCTCTTCTTCGTGATATCGGATTAGATGAGCAAGCCTTACAGCGAGGTGGCTTGCGTATTTATACAACGCTAGACCCTAAATTACAATCTGTAGCAGAGCAAGCTGTAAAAAATCATATACCTGAAACAACAAACATCCAAACTGCCCTCGTCTCTATGAATCCAAAAACGGGTGAAGTGGCTGCCCTTGTTGGTGGAACTGATTATAATACGAGTCAATTTAACAGGGCTACACAAGCCGCTCGTCAGCCCGGTTCTACATTTAAGCCGTTCCTATATTATGCAGCCTTAGAACGAGGATTCACCCCTGCCACACGCTTAAAAAGCGAATACACGGTATTCACTTTAGGTGACGGTGTTTCAAAGTATAAACCAAAAAACTATAAAAACTATTATGCAGACGATTTTGTGACAATGGCACAAGCACTCGCTGTTTCTGATAACGTATATGCTGTGAAGACGAATTTATTTTTAGGCGAAGACATTCTTACAAAAACAGCGAAGCAATTCGGCATCGCTAGCGCATTAAAAGATGTTCCGTCTCTCGCTCTCGGCACATCTCCTGTAAAACCAATTGAAATGGTCAATGCTTATAGCATGTTTGCAAACGGTGGGAAAGAAGTAAAACCAATCTTTATAAGGCGCATCGTTGATCATGAAGGAAATATGCTATACGATGCTCATTTAGAAAGTAAACAAGTTCTAGATAAAAGCAAAGCCTTTGTGATGGAAGAAATGATGACAGGTATGTTTAATAAAAAACTAAGCAGTTATGCCGCTGTGACCGGTCAATCGATGTTATCAAAACTATCAAGAACATATGCCGGGAAATCTGGCTCTACAGAAACTGATAGTTGGATGATTGGATTTACCCCGCAACTTGTAACAGGGGTTTGGATTGGATACGATCAACCTAAATCCATTTCAAATGTAGCAGAACAAGGATACGCGAAAAAAATATGGACCGATACAATGGAAAAAGGATTAGATGGACAGCCTAAAAAAGAGTTCAAACAACCAACAGATGTTGTTGCTGTCGACGTTAACCCTGAAAACGGTAAGATTGCGACAAAAAATTGTCCCATTTCTGTGAAGATGTATTTCGCAAAAGGTACAGAGCCAACAGAGTACTGTATGGATCACGTTGATGGTAAGGAAGAATTCGAAAAGGTTAGTGAAGAAAAGAAAAAGACGGGTTGGTGGAAAAAATATCTCCCGTGGTAAGAAAGAAGGCTATTGATATTCCTTGTCGAATCGCTGATATATTTTCATATCCCATAGTCCTATTCACAAAATAAAAAGGATGCCTCACTAGTCAAAAATCGACTAATGAGACATCCTTTTCTTTTATTCACCTAATAATGCACGTCGCAATTCTTCACTAGATTCATTCCAAATTGCTTCATTATGCTCTTTTAAGAATGTACCAAGTACTTTTTTAGATGATTCATCCATATGATCAATCATGATGTGACGCTTTAGTGATTTATCCATTTTGTTTACATGCTCTGGAAGTGATTTATATCCGCGTCGAATTTCACGATCAACTGTCATTTCACAAGCAGTTACACCTGCGTAATATGCACCGTTTGGTGTTCTTTCAATCGTTACCCAAACGAGCCAAAATGGTTTTCCGTTTGGAACTTCATCTTTATTTGTTAAAAACTTAATTCCTTTTTCTACTGTACTACGTGCATGCATCGCACCGATATCAACGAACGCAGTTTTCTCTAATACATCAACAAATACAGGAGAAATATTTTCTAGGCTTAATGCCCCAACACCAAATCCACCATGTCCATCTGTGGAGTCATTCTTCACGATATTAAAACCGATTTTTTTCTTTTTCTCTGTCATATGTAAATTCCTCCTCACTTAATAATTATAGGAGCCCGAAAATAGGCGCAATGATACTTTGTAAAAATACTAATACATACGGAATAACTACATTGAAAATAGGCTGAATTGTGTAATTGCTAAGCGGTGTAATAACAAGAATTAATAACGCAATTGATCCATACTTTTCATACTGTGTCATTTTCGCACGAATATTTGCTGGTGCTAAATCTTCCACAACGCGATACCCATCAAGTGGTGGAATCGGTAATAAGTTAAATACAAGTAAAACAATATTAAGCCCAATGAAAATTTGGAAGAACTGACTTAACGTATCTGCTACTGCAGGTGGAACCGCATCTAACACACCAAACGTTATTAAGCTATACCAAATAATTAAACCAATTGCACTTAAAATAAGATTACTTATCGGTCCCGCAATAGAAACTAATATTCCCGCAAGACGCGGTCTTTTAAAGTTATACGGGTTAACAGGCACTGGTCTTGCCCAACCGAATCCAAGAATTAATACAGCAATCATCCCGATAGGATCTAAGTGAGCCATCGGTGATAACGTTAACCGTCCTTGTTTCTTTGCTGTATCGTCTCCAAATTTATATGCAACATACGCATGTGCAAATTCATGCACAGATAGCGCAATAATAATCGCCATTGCTACCAATGGAATTTGGTGCAACGGATATCTAAATAACTGATCCATAGTTCATCTCCTCTTCAATATGTCCAAAAAAGAAATTATTTGTTTTTCCGATTGTTCTTCCTCATAATCCGCTATAATAAGAGTGTAACTTACATAAAAGGAGCGATTGTACATGCCATACGTAACAGTGAAAATGCTAGAAGGACGCACAGAAGAACAAAAGAAAGCTCTTGCTGAGAAAGTAACAGCAGCAGTAAGCGAAACAACTGGTGCTCCTGAAGAAAACATCGTTGTTTTCATCGAAGAAATGTCTAAAAACCATTATGCAGTTGGCGGAAAACGCTTAAGCGACAAATAATTTCAAGTTTTTTCATAAGAAGCAGCTCTTAGCTGCTTCTTATTTCTTTCCTTCTAACAACTCGATAATTCTCTCTTTATATTTTCCTTTTCTTCCATCTTCATAGATTAAATCATGTGGATAGAATAGCTTTTGATCCGTTCGCTTCTTACCTGTAATCGCCTCAACAATATCCGATTCACGCGAAAGCTCTCTAAGTTCCCCGTTCGGCATAAGAAGTAAAATTGGCAGACGCTCTTCTTCTTCTCCTGCGCGGTAAAAGTCATACGGTAAATCCGATGTTGAATCAACAACTAAATAATACTCTGGATCTAGTCCAATCTTTTTAAATAAGCTACTTAATTCCATCCAATTATCTAAACCGTGTTTATCTGTAAACTCTACATATTTAAATAGATTTCGATTCATAAAACGGCGACATAAGTCACTTAAAATTGGATCTTCTTCGTCTTGCCATACTTGGAAGTAATAATACATTACGTTCTCGTCTAGCTTTAAATAGTCCTCTACTGTTACTTCTTCTTCAAATAAAGAATAGAAATGAACAGGATGATATTTAAACGCATAATACTTCTCATGCAGTGATTTAGCTCGGTGTAAAATCTTCGTTAAAATTACTTCTGCACTACGTGTTACTGGATGGAAATATACTTGCCAATACATTTGATAACGACTCATAATATAATGTTCTACAGCATGCATACCACTATTTTTAATGACAACTTGATTACCATACGGGCGCATGACACGCAGTATACGTTCCATATCAAAGTTCCCATACTTTACACCAGTAAAATATGCATCTCTTAATAAATAATCCATACGATCAGCATCAATTTGGCTTGAAATCATACTAATCGCTAATTTATTAGTAGATGTTTTCGCAATTACATCTGCTACCTTTTGCGGGAAATCTTTATCCACACGGCTTAATACACGATTAATTTCCGTATCACCAACGATAATCTTTTGCGTAAATTTCTCATGATCTAACGAAAATACTTTTTCAAACGAATGAGAAAATGGGCCGTGACCAACATCATGAAGTAATGAAGCACATAAACATAACAATCTATCTTCAGCATTCCAATTTGGTCTGCCATCAAACACATCATCAATCATACGACGAATAATTTCATATACACCTAACGAATGAGTAAAGCGACTATGCTCTGCACCGTGAAATGTAAAAAATGTCGTTCCAAGCTGCTTAATACGGCGCAAGCGTTGAAATTCTTTCGTTCCGATTAAATCCCAAATAACGCGATCACGCACGTGCACATATTTATGTACTGGGTCTTTAAACACTTTTGTTTCGCTGAGTTTGTCGTTTAAATATACCACTTTCCGACATCCCCCTTTCTTTACTGCATTCTTACTATATATTATAAACGATATAGGAAACAGAAAGAAATGAAAGACTATATTAATTCCTGTTATATAAAGAAAAATCACTTTTACCGAAGTAAAAGTGATTTTTCTTTATATATTATTTTCCTAAAACAAATTCAGCAACTTCGTCTAGGATCATTTCTTTACCTAGTGGGAAGTATCCTTTGTTTAGGTCTTCATTGCTAATTGTGAATACGTGATTATTTTTAACAGCGTTCATGTTTTTCCAAATTGATTCTTCTTGGAATTCTTTTAGACGCTGAGAACCGTCACCAGTTGTAAATACGAATAAGTAATCTGGGTTGTAATCGATTAAAGCTTCTTTTTGTACTTGTACTAGCGGTTTATCAGTTGGTGTACCTTTAACTGCTGGTAATTTTAAGTCATTAAAGATTACGCTACCGTAACCGTAGTCACCGTATACGCGGAAAGCATTTGGATATGCAGCCATTTTCATGAATGTTGCATCACCAGTTTTAGCGATGATTTTGTCATGTAATTTGCTTGCTTTTTCATCATACTGTTTGAACCATTCTTTTGTTTCTTTCTCTTTACCGAAGATTTGACCTACTTCTTCGAATTTTGGACGCCATTGGTCTAATGGAGTTTTTAACATAACTGTTGGTGCAATTTTAGATAATTGATCATAAATCTTTTCTTGACGATTGTTTACAAGAATTAAGTCTGGTTTTGCAGCAGCTACTGCCTCGATGTTAATTTTATCGCCCCAAGCAGAACCTACTGGTTTCACACCTTCTAATTTCTTTGCGATATGTCCATCAATTTTTTCTTGTGTTGTATTTGCAGTAATAATCGGTTTCATACCGAAAATTAATAATTCTTCTGTTGAACCACTAAGGTCAGCAATTTTCTTTGGATTTGCAGGGATTTTAATTTCCCCTTTTGCGTGTTGTACAGTGCGCTCTTCAACCTTCGCATCTGCTTTCTTTTCTTCTTCTTTGTTAGAACAAGCTGCAAATAGTACAGAAGTAACAACTAGTACCATTGCTAATAGTGCCATTTTAAAATTCTTCATATTCCCACTCCTTCTAGCTGTATTTCTCTTATAATTTGCATGTAACTATAAGAAACGAAAACAACATTTAATTAATATATTTTTATTAATTGTTGTTTATATCCCGTTCTAACGGGCGTTCAACTTCCCAGCCATGGGTAAGAAGCTCAACGTCCATTAGAACTCCCCCTCTCACCTCTTTAAGAGGGGGAAATTCTATTAATTATGCTTTTTTACGCAATTGATTATTAATCATCGCTAAATCGTATGTTAAACAAATTGGTTTACAGTTTACTGGACATGGAACGATTTGAGCTTCAATCTCAAATACGTTACGAAGCGTTTCACTTGTCATAACTTCATCTGGCGTTCCTTGTTTCATTAACTTCCCAGCTTTTAATGCAATCATATGATCAGAGAAACGAGAAGCATGATTTAAATCGTGAATAACCATAACAATCGTTCTGCCTTCTTCTTTGTTTAACTTCTTCAGTAAGTTTAATACTTCAAGTTGATGAGCCATATCTAAGTATGTTGTTGGTTCATCTAACACGAGTAAATCTGTTCCTTGTGCAAGAGCCATCGCAATCCATACACGTTGACGCTGACCACCTGATAAAGCTTCTGCTGGACGATTTGCGAATTCTGTCATCCCAGTCACTTCAAGTGCCCAGTGAATGTAGCGATAATCCTCTTCTTTCAATGTTCCAAATCCTTTTTGATGAGGAAAACGTCCATATGAAACAAGTTCAAACACAGTAAGGCCTGTTGGCACTTCTGCAGTTTGTGGTAAAATCGCCATTTTCTTTGCGATTTCTTTCGTTGGCTGTTTCTCAATTGCTTTTCCATCAAGATAAACAGTACCTCGTTTTGCTTTCAAAATACGAGAAGCCGTTTTTAATAATGTAGATTTCCCACAACCATTTGGTCCAATAATCGTTGTAATTTGCCCTTCCGGAATTTCAACTGTTAATCCATCTATAATTAACCCTTCATTATAGCCAACAGATACCGCATCAACTGCTAAAGTTGCCATACAAAAAGCCTCCCTTTATTTTGTCCTCATAAGTAAATATATGAAATATGGTGCGCCAATTACAGAAATAACAAGACCGACCGGTATTTCTGAAGTTGGTAACACACTTCTTGAGATTACATCTGCAAATAAAAGCAAGAACGTTCCTATTAATGCAGCCGTTGGTAACATAATTTGATGTTTACCACCAACGAGGCTTCTCGCTAAATGCGGAGCCATTAAACCGATAAAACCGATTCCGCCCGCAACAGCAACAGATGCACCAGCTAAACAAACTGCAATAAATAATAATTTACGTCTTTCCTTTTCTACGTTTACACCAAGGCCAACTGCTGTAGAGTCGCCTAAATTCATTACATTTAATATGTGCGCTTTACTAATGGCAAGTGGTAAGAAAATAACCATCCATGGGAGTACACTTAATACGAACTTCCAATCTGTTCCCCATAAACTTCCTGCCAACCAAATTGTTGCAAAGCGGAAATCATTAGATGTCATCTTCATAGAAAAAATTAAACTAACAGCACCAAATCCGGCTGCAACAGCGATACCAACAAGAATTAATCGAGTGGATGAAACACCGTCTTTCCATGCTAGTAAATAAATAATAATCGCCGCTAATATCGCTCCTACTAGTGCGAAGAATGGAAGGATAAATACAGATAAAAATGTACCAGTTCCAACTTTCCCAAAGAAAAAGTAGACGAATACAACAACTGTTAATCCCGCTCCGGCGTTAATACCTATAATACCTGGATCAGCAAGTGGGTTTCGTGATAACCCTTGCAAAATTGCACCCGACATAGCTAACGCAGAACCAACTAATATAGCTATAACCATACGTGGCATACGAAATTCAAATAAAATAACAGATTGATCTTCTGCACCTAATCCAACCAATGACTTTAATACATCTATTGGAGGTATTTTAAATGTTCCTGTATTTAAACTTATTAAAAATATAGCAACGATTAATCCTACTAAAATCGTTAAAATAGAAACGTTCTTTTTTGTTAAGACGCTCGTCCTCACATTTTTCCTCTCCCTTCGTTACGTGCTAAGTAGAGGAAGAATGGCACCCCAATTAGCGCTGTAATTGCTCCAATTGGCGTTTCAAATGGTGGATTAATAACGCGAGATAACATATCTGCACATTCAATTAACAATCCACCTAAGACTGCAGAACATGGAATAACCCATCTATAATCTGAGCCTACAAGGAAACGAGTCATATGCGGAATTACAAGTCCAACAAATCCAACTGATCCTGCCATAGAAACCGCAGAACCCGTTAATACAAGAACAAGTACTGTTCCGATAAATTTAATTAATGTCGTATTTTGACCAAGTCCAATCGCAATTTCTTCACCAAAGCTTAAAATTGTAATATATCTCGACATCATAATTGCTATGACGAGACAAACAAGGCCAATCGGTACTAACATATTAATACTTTGCCATTTCACTCCGGCAACACCGCCTGCATTCCACATACTTACCTCTTGGGCAAGGTTGAAATACAATGCAATTCCAGATGAAATTGCCCCTAATAAAGCACTAATTGCTGCACCAGCTAAAGCTAATTTCACAGGCGTTAATCCACCTGGTGAAGAAGACCCAATACCATATACAATGCTCGCTCCAAACGCAGCTCCAATAAAAGATGCGATAACGAACATTAAATAAGGTGAATTAGGAAAGAATGCATACATAATTGCAATCCCGAATACTGCACCATCTGTAATCCCCATTAACGATGGGGATGCAAGTGGATTTCGTGTCATACCTTGCATAATTGCTCCTGATACCGCTAAAAAGGCACCTGCAACTACGCCCCCTATTGCTCTAGGCATACGAAGTTCTTGAATTACGTTATGATGCGTTATAGACCCATCAAACTGAAATACAGCTTGCCAAACGGTCTTTAAACTAATATCTGCTGCACCAAACGAAATAGAAACTGCCATGCTTAAAGCTAACAAAATTGTGCCTGCTATTAAAATAATAGAAGCAACGAGCGGTCTGCTCTTAATCTCTTTAACATTCACATCTTGCTGTTCTATACTCCTTGCGCTCGCTTCCATCCCTCAACCATCCTAACCAACAACATATATTTAATAAAATGAAATTTATTCTCAAATAATAATAAAAAAATTAGGTGAATTGACATTCTCATGATAATGATTATCAGAATCA
Source organism: Bacillus sp. JJ783 (assembly GCF_036963225.1). Lineage (NCBI taxonomy): Bacteria > Bacillati > Bacillota > Bacilli > Caryophanales > Bacillaceae > Bacillus > Bacillus sp. JJ783. The sequence goes on from NZ_JBALMG010000105.1 coordinate 22,243, forward strand.
GACACTTTCTATTCTACCTACCACGTCAAAAGACTGTCAACCATTATTTTGAAATACGAATTCATACAAAGCGCTATCTTATGGACATAAAAAAAGAAGAGTAACCTGTTCACTCTTCTTTTTCTTACTTATTTAACTTTGCTTCAATTTTTACAATTAATTCGTCTTCTGTTGGAGCCGCAACTGGACGATTATTTACAAACGCGAATGATTTTTTACGACCAGGGCCACAGTAAGACTGACATGCAACCTCAATCGTTGCACATGAATCTACTTTTTTTAACTTCGGAATCAACGTTTTAACGTTCGTTGCCTGACAATCATCACACACACGAAATTCGTTTCCCATTATATATAACACTTCCTCTATTTTAAACTTTTCACAAGTACATTTAAAAATAAACACTAAATGGTATTTTACCGCTCTTTGAAGCTTGTTGCAAGTGTCCGCGCGTAGCTCTATTCCTATATAAGGCTACCTATTATTTATATTTTCTCCTTCAAAAGCTCCCATCATTCATAGCCACTTTTCTTCTCTTCATTGAAATCTACCATATTTTTAAAAGCTTTGTATAAAAGCTCATTTTTTTGCCCATTATAAAAATAGGAAGTTCATAAAAAGAAAGGGAGTTGAATCTATGAAAGTAAGACAAGATGCTTGGACAGACGAGGACGATTTATTACTTGCTGAAACGGTGCTTCGCCATGTTCGAGAAGGAAGTACTCAATTAAATGCATTTGAAGAAGTAGGAGATCAGTTAAATCGCACATCTGCTGCTTGTGGTTTCCGCTGGAATGCTGTTGTTCGCTATAGCTATGAACAAGCTCTTCAACTAGCAAAAAAACATCGTAAAGATAAAATGCGTGCTGCGGGCGGTGAACAGGCAAAAAAACGTTTGCTTTATACACCACCAGCTTCAGCAGCGATAACTGATTATGAAGAACACGTACCGTATGAAACAGCTGTTCAATATACAGAAGCTATTCCATATCAAGAACCGACTGTTCCTGCTTCAAAAAACTCAATAACAATGCAAGATGTTATTTACTTTTTACAAACAGTTGGATCTTCAAATATAAAAGTAACAGCTCTTGAAAACGAGAATACGAGATTGAAGCAAGAAATTAAAGCGCAGATCTTGCGAAATGAAGAACTAGAAAAGAAACTAGAAAAATTAGAACAGCAATCTCATACTGTACAAGAGGATTACGAAACACTTATGAATATTATGAACCGTGCTCGTAAATTAGCAGTAATGGATGATGAGGAACGCTCACAAACATCTTTCCGCATGGATCGAAACGGTAACTTAGAAAAAATTGCAGAATAAAAAGGATGCATGCAATGCATCCTTTTTATTCTTTCACTTCAAAATCCCCCTTTATATCCGAGAAAACCCCTTTCTTCATTTTTTGCTATAATAGAGGTTGTCATTTTATAAATAAGGGGTTAGTTATATGAGCAATTCCCGTTCGATTTTATCTCAGCCAGAGTGGCGTATTGTAGACCAGTCTAGTTTAGGACCAACATTCCATGCACTGCAGTCATTCGCAATGGATGACACGTTATGCACAAGTATTGGAAATGGTCTATCCGTTGCAACAATGCGCTCTTGGGTTCATCACAATACAATTGTTCTTGGCATTCAAGATTCACGCCTACCACATTTAGAAGAAGGTATTTCCTTTTTAAAAGAAAACGACTTTAATGTTATCGTTCGTAATTCCGGTGGACTTGCGGTCGTACTTGATGAAGGTGTTTTAAACGTATCACTTTTATTCCAAGAAACAGAAAAAGGTATCGACATCGACCTTGGATACGATACGATGTGGCATTTAATTAAGGAAATGTTAAAAGATTACGATGTTACTATCGAGGCAAAAGAAATTGTTGGTTCTTATTGTCCTGGTAGCTATGATTTGAGCATTCGCGATCAAAAATTTGCTGGTATTTCTCAGCGTCGTATTCGCGGAGGCGTTGCTGTACAAATTTACTTATGTGCGACAGGAAGCGGATCTGAGCGTGCCGCACTCGTTCGTGACTTTTACAACGTAGCAATTCAAGGCGAAGAAACACGATTTACGTATCCTGAAATTGTGCCGAGTACGATGGCTTCACTATCTGAATTACTTGGCGAAACAATTACAGTGCAAGATTTAATGATGCGCCTTTTAAAAACGTTGCAACAATTCGCTCCAAAGTTAACACCATCTCAATTAACAATAGATGAAATTCCTTTATATGAGACGAATTTACAACGTATTATTGACCGTAATAATAAGGCACTTGGTTTAGAAAAATAAAAAAGACCACCCTCATCTCAAGAGAAATAGGGTGGTCTTTTTTCATATTAATTCATTATAGAATTAAAGTGCTTGAGCTGCTGTAATTAAAGCTAACTTGTACACTTCTTCTTCGTTACATCCACGAGATAGATCATTTACAGGCATGTTTAAACCTTGTAAGATTGGTCCTACTGCTTCGAAGTTACCTAAGCGTTGAGCGATTTTGTAGCCGATATTACCAGCTTCTAGGCTTGGGAATACGAATACGTTAGCATCACCTTTAATTGTAGAACCTGGAGCTTTCTTCTCAGCTACAGATGGTACGAATGCAGCATCGAATTGGAATTCTCCATCTAAAGCTAATTCAGGAGCCATTTCTTTTGCAATGCGAGTTGCTTCTACAACTTTTTCTGTTTCTGGAGATTTCGCAGAACCTTTTGTAGAGAAGCTTAACATAGCAACACGTGGGTCAATACCGAATAGTTCAGCAGTTTTCGCACTTTCGATACCAATTTCAGCTAAATCTTGGCTGTTTGGTGCAATGTTAATTGCGCAATCAGCGAATACATACTTCTCTTCTTCACGTACCATGATGAATACGCCTGAAGTTTTTGTAACGCCTGGTTTTGTTTTAATAATTTGAAGTGCTGGACGAACTGTATCAGCTGTAGAGTGAGCTGCACCACTTACTAAACCTTGTGCTTTGCCCATGTATACAAGCATTGTACCGAAGTAGTTTTCGTCTTTAAGGATTTTACGAGCGTCTTCTTCCGTTGCTTTACCTTTACGGCGTTCAACGAAAGATGCTACCATTGCATCCATCTCTTCGTATGTAGCTGGATCGTAAATATCAACGCCTGCTAATGTTAAGTTCATGCTAGCAGCTTTTGCGCTAATTTCTTCTTTATTACCAACTAAAATTGGTTTTACTAACTCTTCTTTTGCTAAACGCTCTGCAGCGCCTAAAATTCTTTCATCAGTTCCTTCAGGAAGTACGATAGAAATGCCTTTTCCTTGAACTTTTTCTTTTACTGCTGTAAATAAATTGCTCACGAATAAACCCTCCTACAAATGTTAAAAACTCTACCTTTAAGAATACTTCTTTTCAGCTATATTTTAAACTTATAGCTCCCAAAAAATAGATAAAATGAAAATGATTATATTTTCATAAAATTCAGCCGGAAAATAAAGCCTACTTAAACCTTATTTTCTCCCGTTTTCCAGTAAATATAAATGTGACAGTTTTATGCACCGAAACTTTATGTAGATGTTTTTAATCCTATATATGCTATAGTTAACGTGTAAAATATCATTAACTGAGGTGAATAGAATGAGTGAAGCAACAACAACGTTAGATGGCTGGTATTGTTTACATGATTTACGTTCTATTGATTGGGCAGCATGGAAAACATTATCTAGTGACGAACGCGGACAAGCAGTGTCTGAATTTTTAAATGTCGTTGAAAAATGGAACGAAGTAGCTACTGCAAAAAAAGGCAGTCATGCAATGTATACAGTTGTTGGTCAAAAAGCAGATATTATGCTTATGATCTTACGTCCAACAATGGAAGAGTTAAATGAAATCGAAACAGAATTAAATAAAACAACATTAGCTGAATATTTAGTTCCTGCATATTCTTACGTATCTGTTGTTGAACTAAGCAACTATCTTCCAGCTGATGAAGACCCATACCAAAACCCACAAGTCTTAGCTCGCTTATATCCTGAGTTACCGAAAGCAAATCACATTTGCTTCTATCCAATGGATAAGCGTCGCCAAGGTAATGATAACTGGTATATGCTTCCTATGGATGAACGTAAGAAACTTATGTACAGTCATAGCAAAATCGGTCGCCAGTACGCAGGTAAAGTGCGCCAAGTTATTTCAGGATCAGTTGGATTTGACGATTTTGAGTGGGGCGTAACATTATTTGCTGACGATGTTCTTCAATTTAAGAAACTTATATATGAAATGCGCTTCGATGAAGTAAGTGCTCGCTACGGTGAATTTGGAACATTCTTTGTCGGAAACATTTTACCAAGCGAAAAAGTAACAACATTTTTACACATATAATATAAAAAAGGAACGAAATTCGTTCCTTTTTTTATTACCCTCTACATTTACCTGCAAAAACCTTCTTTTCTCTGCAAATTTGAACAAAAATCGACAAATTCTTTTCAAATTTCTTGTAAGATTGTAACCTTTTCACATCCAAATTTATGCTAAAATGGTACGAGCTATATGCTAATAACGATGCGAAGGTGATAATGTATATGAAGAAAATCTTGTCTATTTCACTATTGTTTCTATTGTTATTTTCTTCCTTAGGAGTAACAACATCCCATGCGGAAGAAAAAATACATATAGAGGCAGCTGCTGCACTTCTATTTGATGCAGATACAGGAAAAATACTGCATGAACAAAATCCAGATGAACTACTAGCTATCGCTAGTATGTCAAAATTAATTGTTGTTTATGCCGTATTAGAAGCAATTAAAGAAGGAAAAATCACTTGGGATACGAAAGTAAACATTTCTGATTACGCTTATGAAGTTTCACGTAATAATGAATTCTCTAACGTACCGTTCGAAAAGGGACGCCAATATACTGTAAGAGAATTATATCATTCTATCGTTATCTTCTCTGCGAATGGATCTAGTATTGCTTTAGCAGAATTACTTGCAGGAAGTGAAAAGAACTTCTTAAATGTTGCAAATGAACATGCGAAAAAACTAGGGTTAAAGAAATATAAATTTGTAAACGCTACAGGGTTAAACAACACTGACTTAAAAGGAAAACACCCTGAAGGAACTGATCCGAATGGAGAAAACTCCATGTCAGCTCGCGATATGGGTATTCTTTCAAAAACAATTATTACAAAGTATCCAGAAATGCTAGAGGATACAAAACAAAGATTTAGAAACTTCCCAGATAATCATCCGAAACCAATTCGTATGGAAAATTGGAACTGGATGTTACCAGGTGCTGCTTTCTCTTATGAAGGAGCTGATGGTTTAAAAACAGGAAGTTCTGATACCGCTGGATACGGATTCACTATTACAGCAACACGCGGTGATTTACGTCTTATTTCTGTTATTATTAAAACAAAATCAATGGACGAACGTTTCACAGAATCTCGCGCATTAATTGAATATGGGTTTAATAACTTCGAAAAACAGAAATTAAAAATAGATAAAAATAACAAAATTTCTGTAGTAAAAGGAAAAGAAGACTACGTAACAGTTGCACCAGAAAAAGAAGTAACAGTAGTTACTTCAAAAGGTAACAAAGCACCTTACAAAATTTCAGCTGAAGCCGATAAATCACTTGCTGAAGATGGGTATTTAGTTGCCCCTATTAAGAAAGATGCAAAAGTAGGTTCAATCGTTTTAGAATCAACTGATAAATACGGTTTCTTAGACGGAAATAAAAGTATGAAAGTTACTGCAAAAACGACTGAAGAAGTAGAAAAAGCAAATTGGTTCGTATTAACAATGCGTTCAATTGGCGATTTCTTCTCAAACTTATGGTCTAAAGTATTTTAATGATGAAAAGCTAGCTCACGCTAGCTTTTTTTATTTTCCCCTCTAGATGTAAAACTTCGTTTGGTTGTCATATCTGCGTCCTTTTTCTCATACGTATGAACTAGTAATTGTTCCACACTTCATCTAGAAATGAACCTCTTTCTACAAGGCATTCCAAAAAGAGAGGTGACACATAATGGGTGTTATCGCGTATAACGAAGAAGATGTTAAGTTATTAGCTAGACTGATGCGTGCTGAAGCCGAAGGAGAAGGCCAACAAGGGATGTTAATGGTCGGAAACGTTGGGGTAAATCGTGTCCGCGGAAATTGTTTAGATTTCAAAAAAATACGTAATTTACGTCAAATGGTTTATCAAAATCCTGGTGGTTTTGAGGCAACTCAAAAAGGGTATTTTTATCAACGAGCGAGAGAACAAGATATCGCATTGGCAAGACGGACTATTCAGGGACAACGTTTTTGGCCCGCCAACTTTGCCTTATGGTTCTTTAGACCTGAAGGCCCTTGCCCACCAACTTGGTATGACCAACAAAATTCTGGTCGCTTTAAAAAGCACTGCTTCTTCCAACCATCTGGTGGAGATTGTCCAGGCGTATATTAAGGAATGAAAATGGGGAGGGATTTTTGAATGGCACAGCAACAAAACCCGTACTACGGAACAGGTTTTTATCAACCATCTGGAACTTATGTACAACCGCAACAAATGACCCCACAACAACAGCAACAGCAACAGCAACAACAGCAAGCAATGCAACAACAAGCTGCTCAAGCTCAACTTGCAGTTTCTCAAGGAATGTTACCACTAGAGCAATCGTATATTGAAAACATCCTTCGTTTAAACAAAGGTAAACCAGCTACAGTTGTAATGACTTATGAACGTGGTAGTTCGCTTGGTACACAGTCTTATACTGGGATCATCGAGGCAGCTGGTCGTGATCATATCGTAATTAGTGAACCGAAATCTGGAAAGCGCTATTTACTACTAATGATTTACTTAGATTATGTAGAATTCCCAGGGGAAATTACGTATTTACCTAGTCAACAAGCAACTTATGCTCCAAGACCATAAACAAAAGCTGGCAAATGCCAGCTTTTGTTTTTTATAACCCTTTTACAACTGCAGTTCCGACTAAAATCCACGCCACAATAAACGCTACACCACCAAGAGGTGTAATTGGGCCAAAGAATTTAATACCTGTTGTACTTAATGCATAAAGACTGCCTGAGAACATAATAATCCCAGCTACCATAAGCCAACCCGCGGTGCTTAAAAGTGATGATTGCATTTTGTCCATTAATAGAGCAACTACGAATAAGCCACCTGCATGAAACATTTGATATGTAACGCCCGTCTTCCACACTTCTAACATTTTTGCAGAAATTTTATTTTCTAAACCATGTGCTCCAAAAGCCCCTAATGCAACAGATAGTCCCGCTGCAATACAACCTAGTAAAAAGAAAATTTTCATCTTAATTCCCCTTTTTTACCTTTATCATAAGCAATTTTTACATATAAGCCAAACGATTTTACTTTTAAAAGTCAAATAAAGATTTACCGTTTGCATCCTTTTCTTTTATATATACTTTTTCTCCAGAAACCGGCATAACTGGTTGAACTGTCGTCATAGGCTGAGACCCGATTACTTGTGTTTGAACTTGTGGTTCTCTATACGTAGAAGGCTCCACTTGTTCATCCAATAATAAATCACATAAAGCACGTACAACTAATAAGTGCTCTTTTGATTGTTGTCCTTCACTACTTTTTGCCTTTGCAATTTCATTCGCCATTTTATTTAAAATCTTATCACTAGATACTTGCATTCCTTGTCACCTCTTACTTTGTAGTTCTTTCTCAAATTGCCCCAGTTTCTCCACTGAACCAAATACTATTATCATATCATGTTCTTGCAGTTTTTCCTGCCCCGTTGGATTATGGATAATATCCCCATCCCTTAAAATTGCTAAAATTGTTACATCAAATTGATTCCTCACATCACTCTCTAATAACGATTTACTAGCTAAGATAGAATCTTTACCAACTTGAATTTCTTCAATTACAAATGATTGTTCTATTCCATACAATACTGTATCAATATAATGAACTGTTAACGGATTCGCAATACCTTTTGCGATATGAATACCTGCCATACTAGATGGATTAATAACCTTATTTGCACCAGCGCGCCGTAATTTCTCTTCTGTTTCTGGCTTTTCAGCTCTTGCTACAATTTTAATTGCACCATTAAGCCCTCTTGCCGTTAATGTAATAAATACATTTTCAGCATCGTTGGCTACGATAGCAACTAGGCCCGCTGCCTTCGAAATTCCGGCATTATGTAACACTTGATCTTCAGTTGCATCCCCATGGACATATAAAAGCTTTTCCTGTTCGAATATACTTTCATCTTTATCCACAACTACAAATGGGATTTTCTTTTCCTGTAATTCATGTACAACTTGAAGCCCTACTCTTCCACAACCACATACTATAATATGCTTTTGTAACTGTGCTATTTGTTTATCCATCTTCTTCCTCCGCACTGCATGAAATAAGTTACCCTCAATGATCATAGCTGCTACTACCCCCATTGCATACGTAACGATACCGACGCCGACAGGTATAATAAGGAGCGCAAAAAATTTCCCTGCCTGTGTTACGGGCACTACATCACCATATCCAACCGTTAATACAGTAATCATCGTCATCCAAAATGCTTGAAACAAACTAATTTCTTCAATTGTCATAAATCCTAGCGTCCCTAGAATTACAACAAAGGTCATACATATAACTGCTATCCATAATTGCTTACGTGCATTCATATTATATTTCAACTCTTTTCTCTATCTACAATCTTTGCCAAAGGAAATGAAATACCTATATACTAGAAACGGAATCTATGAAAGAGGTTGATATAATGAAGCTATTTCTTTCTGCCTTACAATGGGCACTATTTATTTTAGCTGGAAGTCTTATTGTACCAATTAGTGTCGCAACTAGTTACGGCCTCGATGGTACTGAAGCTATCGCGTTTGTACAAAGGACATTATTTGTTCTCGGTTTTGCTGGCCTACTGCAAGCTATATTCGGTCACAAACTTCCTATTCAAGAAGGTCCCGCAGGCCTTTGGTGGGGAATTTTCTCCCTATATGCAAGTTTGGGCGTCGTATTATTTGGATCAAGCAATGAAACACTTAAGGTCCTTCAGTACGCTTTCCTACTAAGCGGCATTATTTGTATTATTCTTAGTGTTTTTGGACTTATCGATAAACTAGTTCGCTACTTTACACCTACAGTAATTGGAACGTATTTATTCCTTCTTGTCGCACAACTTAGTGGCTCCTTCTTAAAAGGCATGTTTGGCCTTGATGGACAACATACAGAAGTACAGCCAAAGGTATTTATTCTTTCACTCATTGTTATTTTACTATCTTTTTTCATTATGAAGCTACCTATTATTGGACAATATTCCGTTCTTTTCAGTATGGTCTGCGGCTGGATATTATTCGCGTGCTTCGGGTTATCTAATCCAGTAACACCTGTGACAGATATAATTCGTCTTCCATCTCTATTTGTTTTCGGAATGCCCCGCATTGAATGGAACATGGCAATTACGGTAGTTTTCGTCACACTATTACTTCTAACAAATATGTTAGCAAGTATTCGCGTTGTACAAAAGGTTGTTTCTAAGTATGAAGAAGATGCTGCGGAGAATCGCTTCAAACAAGCTGGCATTATAACAGGAATAAATCAATTGCTAGGCGGTCTATTTTCAGCCATTGGTCCTGTTGCCATTTCTGGATCCGCAGGATTTATTGCAACGACAAATATTTATAAGCGCCTTCCATTTATGTTAGGGTCAAGCTTTATCATTCTTGTTAGTATATTCCCAAAGATTACTTCATTCTTTGCAGCAATCCCCGTTGCAGTTGGGTATGCTGCAATTTATCCTGTATTTGCAAGCATGATTGGTCTCGCTTTCCGCGAATATGACACTGTACAAAATAAAGAACAATTATTTAAAGTAGCAGGTCTTTCAATCTTTACGGGAATCGGAGTTATGTTCGTTCCAGCTGGAGCATTTTCTACGCTGCCACCATTTTTAGCATCATTTTTAAGTAACGGTCTCATTCTTGGATCTGTAATGGCTATTTTGCTCGAAATACTATTTTCTCGTTCGCACGAAAAACAACTATCGTAAATTGGAAAACTTCCATTATTGCACTCTACCTTTAGAGTTGTTACGATAATGATAAAGTGAAACTTTAATCAGTGGGGGTTTTGTTCACCCCCCACTGATTATTAGCCCACACCAATCGGGCATTTACGGGCAGTCGAT
>NZ_JBALMG010000106.1:0-27280 GCF_036963225.1 Bacillus sp. JJ783
TATATAAACCTAAACCACTTCCTCCAGTATTTCGATTCCTTGATTTTTCAATTCGATAAAATGGTTTGAAAATTTGTTGTATATCTTCTTCTTTAATATTGACACCTGTATTCATAATTTGCATTTTGATTTGACCTTGTTCAGAATCCTCACTTAACTTTATATAGACTTTTTCATTATGTGGTGAATACATAACCGCATTATGGATAATATTTTTACATGCTTTTTCAAAAAGAACACGATCTGTATAAACAGAAAGGTCAGAATCAATTTCTTTTATTATTTGGATGCTTTTTTGAGAAGCAAAAAATTCGAGATCTTTTGTGATTGTACCTATTAACTTTGAAAGATTAACTTCTTTTATCTTTAGTTTAAAGGTGTGTTGTTCTAATTTCGACATGCTTAAAATTTCACGAACTAATTGTTCCATACTTTCAATAATTTGATGATTTTTCTTTAAATATTGATCACGATTTTGATAAGGGCCAATATTGTATATCATCCCTTCTAAGTATCCTTTCATTACAGTAAGAGGGGACTTTAATTCATGTGCTACAATCGCAAAAAACTCTCTGCGTTTTGTTTCTATTTCTCGTTCTTTTTCAATATCATTTTTTAATTGTTCATTTGCTTTTTTTAAATCAAACATAGCTTTTTGTAAGTTAATAGACATGTCATTCAAACTATTAGATAATTCTCCTAACTCATCTGTAGAGCGAACCTCAATTTTTTCGGAGAAATCTAAATTTGCCATCTTTTGTGCACCCTCATTAATATAAATAAGTGGTTTTGTAATAAACCTGGAATAGAAATAAGCACTCCCTACACCAATTACGAGTACAATGATACTAATATAGGGGAGAAAGCGTACTAAAACCTGTGAAGCTTCATCAATTGGTTGAAATGTAGCAAAGACTATAAGCGTTAAACTACCATCTTGGAATTGAATTGGTTGCGTAACGTTATATGAATTGCTAAGGGTACCTGCATTCTCGAACCGTGTCGCTCTAGTAACTACTGTTGTTTGCGAACCACTTTGAGTAAAAGAAAATGAAGGAGAGTATTTAATTATTCCCTCATTATTTTGAAGATAAAGCATCGCATTATTTTTTTTGGCATATTCATCAAAAAGTGGTATCGCATCTTGAAACGTAAGATTTTTAGACTTATCAATGATTTCTTTTAGCCCTGTTTGAAGTTGATCTGTTTTGTATTGCTCATAAAACGTAGGGAGAAAGAAGTATAAAGTTAAATAAATCAATACTGCAAAGGATAACAAAATGAGGGATGTAGTCAAAAAGAGTTTATAAGTAATTTGCTTCATCTTCATGATTTTCACAATTTTATTCATCAATTTTATAACCAATGCCCTTTATTGTTTTAATGTAAGGGATAGCTAATTTTTTACGTAGGTTTTTAATATGTGTATCAATTATTCGTGTCTCTCCAAAATAATCGTATCCCCAAACTTTTTCTACGATAATTTCTCTTGTAAGTACTTTTCTCTCATTTTGAAATAGTAGTTGTAGAATTTCAAACTCTTTTGTCGTTAATAAAATTTCAACGTCATTTACATATACTTTATATGCATCAACATCGACACGCACTTCTTTAAACACCAAATGATTATTTACATTGTTATCATAACTTCTTCTCAGTACAGCTTCGACTCGTCTAATCAAAACATGAAACGAAAAGGGTTTTGTTATATAATCATCGATTCCAAGATCAAACCCTTTCATTTGATCTTCTTCTTCCTCTAATGCAGTTAGCATAATAATTGGTATATTTGACTGACTTCGAATCATCTTGGAAACTTCAAATCCATTAAGATTGGGCATCATTACATCTAGAAGAATTAAATCAAAGGATTGCTTATTAAACTGCGTCATACCCTCTAATCCATCTGATGCAACTACAACTGCATACTGTTGTGTCATTAAAAATTGTTTAATTAATTCCTGAATTTCTTGATCGTCCTCTACCACGAGAATATGATAGTTCCTCATAATATCACCTCTGGTAGTCATTATAGCCTTACTATCTGGAGTTTATGTGGAGATGAATAGGACGTATATCTTGTTAGCTCTACGTTCAAGATTGTGTGTTATTAACTAATAAGTATTAATAGCCACATTACTTTTTTACGGATAAATAATTGTATGCTTAAAAAAATACTCATCGTATAAAAAGATGATTAATATTTACAAAAAACTAATGTATAATAATGTAAAATGCATGTAATTTCTTAAATTGTATGAAAATATATTTTCGCTTCTTTACCAGAAGGGGAAATAGGAAATGAATTTCAATAAAAAAGCTACCGAAATAGTAAAGCGTAGAGCGCGTACCACAAAATTTGGAGTTTTTTTATCTAGTTTCTGTTTAATCGTTAATCACCTACATAACAATTCTCCGGCTAAACCAAAAGTTTAAAGTGGGGGTATTTATATAATGTGAGAAAGGTTGTGAAATGATTTGAGGGGTTATAAAGCAATGCTATTTGATTTAGATGATACGTTACTTGATAGGGATATGGCAGTAGATAAATTGTTCTCCATTATTTTAGAGAAGTTTTATGAGGATGTTAAGCAACATGCAGTAAAAAACATTATGTTACAGAAATTCAAAGAATATGATAAAAAAAGCTATGGTCACAGTGATAAAGTAATGGTTTTGGAATCATTTTTTAATGAATTCCCATCGAAATATAGATTACCACGCAATAGCATTCAAGATTTTTGGAATAATAATTTTCCTAAATGTTTTTCTATAAACCAAAGTACTATTAATATTATAAATACTATAAAGTTGCATGTTAAAGTTGGAATTATAACAAATGGATCAACTCAGAGACAAAAAGCTAAAATAATTAACACGAATTTGAATCGTCATTTTGATACAATCATTATTTCTGAAGAAACGGGATTTAGTAAACCTGACAAACGCATATTTGAATTAGCATTAAAGAAGCTAAATGTACAACCAGAAGATGTACTATTTGTTGGAGATGACTTAGAAAAGGATATTGCTGGTTGTCAAAATGTAAATATAAAGGGTATATGGTTCAATCCTAATATGATTAAGAATAACACCGACACAAAACCGTATGCTGAGATTACTTCTTTTGATAGTTTACTAAGTTTTTGTGGAGAAGTACATTTTCAACAATAGTGATAGATCACCTTTAATTTCATTGACCGTATAGTAAGAGTAAAAATAATATTCATTTACAACAGCATAAGAGAAATATTGAGTCCCATTTATGTGTGTTAATCTAGCGCTACAAAGCATGTTTAATATATGCCTTATACATTATAGAGGAGTGAGACTATGGAATTAGAGAAAATAGTAACCGGCGGAATAAATATTACTGTCGTAAGAAACGATACGTTAGTAATATCTGATGTTCAATCTGCATTAGATCTTTTGGCAACAGTTCAATATGAAGTAGATTCAAAGCGTATTATTATCCACAAATCTTTAATAAGTGAAAGTTTCTTTGACTTAAAAACACGTCTTGCGGGTGATATTCTTCAAAAGTTTATAAATTACAGAGTAAAGATTGCTATCGTTGGAGATTTCTCTATGTACACTAGTAAAAGCTTAAAAGACTTTATTTTTGAATGTAATAAAGGTAATGATATTTTTTATTTAGCAACTGAACAACAAGCAATTGAAAAGTTAAGCTCATTGAAGTAAATGATATAAAGTGTATTTCGAAAGAGGCATCCGTTATGGTGCCTCTTATTTGTATTCTGATACAAATATGTTTTCGGAGTTTGTACCGGTACAGTAACTGTAAATATGCATGGATACAGTACCTCATAAAATTTACAATCAGCATATATTAGTTTAACTTATAATTTTTAAGGGGTGCTGAATATGACAAGTTTACAAGATCAGCTTTTTAAAAGATTGAACTTTGAAAAACATACTGAAGTGAAATTTGAAGAATTAAGTACAATGCTTTTTGCATTTGCGCATACAATACCGTTTGAAAATTTAGATGTTATAGCAGGTAATACAAACGAAATTTCAAAAGAGAACTTACAGAAGAAAATATTAACAAGTTCGCGCGGCGGGCTTTGTTATGAATTAAATACTCTTTTCTACTATTTTTTAAAAGACTGTGGTTTTAATGCCCAGCTAGCGTTAGGAACAGTTTATAAAAATGATATTAATGCATGGGCACTTGAGGACGGACATATTACTATTATTATAAATTTTGATAATGAAACATATTTAATTGATGTAGGGATTGCTTCGTTTGTACCTCTTGTTTCAGTTCCGTTTTCTGGGCAACCGGTTTCTTCTAAAAACGGCATGTACCGTGTGAGACGGAAAGATACAAGCAAAGGAAACTATGTTTTAGAAAGAATGGATGTTGATGAAGAGTGGAAAGTCTGTCATGCTTTTTATAATCATGTTATTGATGAGTCAATTGTAAATGAGGTTCAAAAAAAGGTGATAGAAGATGAGAAGTCTATTTTCAATAAAGGGCCGATTGCAGTAAAGTTGACGGATTCTGGTCATGTTTCCTTAACGAATGCTAGTTTGACTGAAAACATTTACGGAGAAAAAAGTAAGCTTGGAATTACAGAAAATCAATATAGAGAACTATTATATTCACTTTTTAATATTGAACTATGAAAAAGTGAATAGCCGACTCCGATTTGGAATCGGCTATTTTGTTATTTCGAGCCAAGTAGATTCCGTTCTCAATTTTAAGTTTGATTTTCTTAATAGATATAATACACTAGAACAGTATAAAAAATATATAAAATGAATATTGAATGTAAAGGAAGATTATCATGTCAGTTATCGATAAATTGAAACTTAATAAGTATACGAATATGGTGGTTATTAACGAACCGAACGATTATGAAGTATTTGGAGATAAACCAACTACATTTTCTAAGGAGCATGATGCTGTTTTTATTTTTGTAGAAACGCTTGATGAGATGGTAGAGCATACAAATTTCATTATTAAAAATGAAGAGTTGTTACTTGAGAAAGGTTATGTGTTTTTTGCATATCCGAAAAAAGGTAATGCTCGTTACAGTACTTTTATTCATCGTGATGAAATGTTTCCAGCGTTAAATGTTGGAGAAGATGGATACGTGGGAAATAGTGAGATTAAATTTGCGCGAATGGTAAGTATGGATGACGTTTTTACTGTTGTTGGTTTAAAGCGTGAAAAGAAAAAAGTGAAGAAAACGCCTGCTGCAAGTCAATGTGTTGCTGATTATGCAGATCGTATTCAAGATGTGGAAGCATTATTGGCTAATCATCCGACTGAACTTAAATTTTATCAAAGTTTAACTCCTGGCTATCAAAAAGATTGGGCACGAAATTTATTTTCTGTAAAACAAGAAAAAACACGTGAAAAACGTCTTGAGAAAATGATTGAAATCCTTTCACAAGGCTATAAAACAATTGAATTATTCCGTCAGAAGAAAAAATAACGATTAGGAACGTCACAATGATGCAACAATTAATTGGGATGAGTACATTGAAAAAAGGAATCCTTACATTATACTAAAGGATGTTCTTATATTTTTATATTATGCAAAAGAGAAAAGGTGTTTGAAATGAAATCGTATATTGTTGTTGGATCTGGAATTTTAGGGGCATCTACTGCCTATCATCTTGCTAAGGCCGGTGCAAATGTAACAATTGTTGATCGTCAAGAGTTAGGGCAAGCAACTGACGCAGCAGCAGGTATTGTCTGTCCGTGGCTGTCGCAACGTCGTAATAAAGCATGGTATAAAATCGTTAAAGGCGGTGCACGTTACTATTCTTCGTTAATTCAGCAATTAGAAGAAGACGGTGAAACGGATACAGGTTACAACCGTGTAGGTGCAATTAGTTTACATACTGATGAGAAAAAACTAGATCAAATGGAAGAGAGAGCGTATAAACGCCGTGAAGATGCACCGGAGATTGGTGAAATCACTCGCTTATCGGCTGAAGAAACGAAAAAATTATTCCCAGCATTATCGGAAGAATATAGTTCTGTTCATATTAGTGGCGCTGCACGAGTAAATGGAAGATTATTACGCAACGCATTAATAAGCGCTGCGAAAAAACATGGTGCAACTTTCATAAAAGGTGATGCAGTATTAGTCCGTGAAGGGAATCATATTACGGGAGTTAAAGTAAACGACGAAACAATTGTAGCGGAAAAGGTAATGGTAACTGCAGGCGCATGGGCGAACGAAATCTTGAACCCATTAGGAATTAATTTCTTAGTTACGTTCCAAAAAGGACAAATTGTTCATTTACAAATGGAAAATACAGCAACAGAAAATATGCCAGTTGTTATGCCGCCGAACGATCAATATATTTTAACATTTGACAATGGCCATGTCGTAATTGGTGCAACGCATGAGAATGATACTGGTTTCGATCACCGTGTAACAGCTGGTGGTTTACATGAAGTATTCCATAAAGCGTTAACAGTAGCGCCTGGTTTAGAAGATGGTACAATGGTTGAAACAAGAGTTGGCTTTAGACCGTTTACACCAGGGTTCTTACCTGTTATTGGACCACTACCTAAATTTGAAGGTATTCTCGTTGCAAACGGATTAGGTGCTTCGGGTTTAACTGCGGGACCATACTTAGGATCTCAACTTGCTAAACTGGCATTAGGACAACCAATTGAATTAGATTTAAGTGATTATGATGTTGCTGGGGCAATGGAATAGTAATAAACAAAAAAGATTAGGAGTGATTTCCTAATCTTTTTGTTATGTTATTTGGGCGTAACTAAGTATTTTGGGAGGTAGGAGTTCTTTTAAACAAGGGGTACCACCACATCGTTATCAAGCTAAGAAAATAGATAACCCACAAAATGAAAAATTTTTGCCTTTTATAGCAACGAAGTGCATTTTTATCGTTTGAGGTATTAGAGAAGAAAGATGGATTTGTTCAATATAGAGACGAAAATACATATAAATATAAACAATAGCCTCAAAAACTGGAGGCTATTCAATTTCACAATCTATTATGATTAATTACAATAAATAGGTAAGCTCTTTAAAGTCTGTCCCATCGCTGCATTCGTAAAATGATGAATAACATCAAAACCCTCAACTTGATGGATGTTAGCGAACCGTTCCACAAATGAAATTAAAGCGATAGACGGGATCCCAATTAAAGTTTTTTAAACCTAATTGGACTTACCATTAAGAGAGCGAGGATTAATGTAATCCATGCATTGCTATATGAAAACAATCCCATACCGGCCAATGGTAATCCAGCAGCTGGAATAGGTAATCCCTTAAAATATCCAATGGTTGGTTTTACACTAAATTTAGCTAATCTTAAAGCACCCATCGTTGGGAAAAGGATAAATGCCAAAGAAGTTAAAATAGATGGTGTTGCTATCGAATGAAATAGAAGTGCAGGCGCAACTCCGAAGCTAACAATATCAGCTAAGGAATCCAACTGTACACCAAACTCACTGTTCACTTTTAATTTTCTCGCAATTCTTCCATCAAGGAGATCTAAAACAGCTGAAAAGAAAATGAAAATGGAGGCTACTTCCAAATAGTCACTCATATTCATGGTAATTGAAAAAACACCGCACAATAAATTTCCAATCGTAAATAAATTGGGTACAGCTTTTACTATCTGATTGAACAAGGTTGTCCCCCCTAAGTTGATCAAACTTCACATTTATGTAGCATTTTCTATATATTCTTCCGTTATTCTTGAAAATATATGACCACTGTATGCTAAGTAAATTCCGACAAGAGAAAAGCCGATTTCCTGTACGTTATGTTGGTTTATAAACATGTTTGATCAAAGGTAAGTCTATTACTGCTGATTTAGCTAATATAAAAAGCCTGTTTTTGAAAAAAAGAGTTATCAAAATATGTTTAGAGCCTATTCTCGGTACGCGTTGTTGAACATTAGCACCCGATAGTTGAAGTGCCGAGTAGTCAAGCATTTCCCTTCGGTTGGTGGATAAGACCAACCACTTCTATTTTGGGATTTAAGTCCTATAAAACAACATCTACACCCTAAAAGTTGCATCATATCTTCATATAGTCATAAAATTAATCTGTGGTCGAAAATGCGTAAAGAGCTGCTAGAGTGAATTACTGAGAATACGAAGAATAAAGGAGAGAAACGGAGTAAAAACTAAAAAAATTAGATAAGGAAAATGGAGAGATGAATTAAATGTTAAAGATCATTAAACATTTAAAACCATTTGTTACTTCCATCATTGCAGTTGTATGTCTTTTAACTGTGCAGGCAGTATGTGATCTATCACTGCCAGACTATATGTCTAACATTGTCAATGTAGGGATTCAACAAAAAGGTGTAGAAAATGCAGTACCTGAGGTTATTCGTAAAAGTGAAATGGATAAACTTACGCTCTTTATGAATGAAAATGAGAAGAAAAAAGTAGCTGACAACTATGCGCTTTTAGATAAGAACAACCTCTCTCAAAGTGAACTGAAAAATGACTTGAAAGATTATCCGCAGCTTGATAAAGAGCCACTTTATAAGCTACATACAGGAGATAAAAATATAATTAACGAACTTAACGATATCTTTGGGAAACCAATGTTGATTACACAAGGAATTGAAAAAGGCGGCGCGTCTACTTTCCCTCCTGCTGCGACAGATGTCAACAAAACACCAGCGAAGATTCCGCCAAATACAGATCCTTTTGCAGTCATTGCGAAACTTCCTCAAGATCAAATCAATGCAATGAAAGAAAAGGCAGATGAAAAGTTTAAGAATATGCCAGGCAGCATGGTAACACAATCAGCCGTTTCATTCATTGAGAATGAGTATAAAAAGATCGGTATCAATATAGATAAGCTTCAATCTAATTTTATTCTTACTTCCGGCGGGAAAATGCTGCTTTTATCCTTAGTAAGTATGGCAGCTACCGTTATCGTGAGTTTACTTGCTGCAAAAGTAGCTGCTGGACTCGGCAGAGACCTTAGAAAGAAAGTATTCCGGAAAGTTACAAACTTCTCGAATGCGGAGTTTGATAAGTTTTCCACTGCATCTCTAATTACAAGAAGTACAAATGATATCCAGCAAGTTCAAACACTTATGGTTATGATGCTTCGCATTGTATTCTATGCACCAATTTTAGGTATCGGCGGCATTATTAAAGTACTTACTACAGATCTTTCAATGGGATGGATTATCGCAGTTGCGGTAATCGCGATTTTAAGCTTAGTCATTGGTTTATTTAGCATCGCGATTCCTAGGTTTAAGCGTATCCAAAAGTTAGTAGATAAAATTAACTTAATCACTCGTGAATCTTTAACAGGTATGCTCGTTATTCGTGCTTTTAATAATCAAAAACATGAAGAAAAGAAATTTGAAAAAGGAAATCAAGATTTAACAAAAACAAATTTATTTGTAAGCCGTTTAATGTCATTTATGATGCCAATGATGATGTTTATCATGAATGCTGTTACTGTACTTATTATTTGGGTTGGATCACACCAAGTGGATATGGGACATATGCAAGTTGGTGATTTGATGGCATTTATGCAATATACGATGCAAATCATCATGGCCTTCTTAATGATTTCAATGGTATCTATTATGGTTCCACGTGCTTCAGTTTCCGCACAACGTATCGCAGAAGTTTTAGATACTGACGTTACCATTAGTGATGTAAAAGAGCCGAAAACATTCGCTGCAGACAAGAAAGGTTACGTTGAATTTAAAAATGTCGGCTTTAGATATCCAGGCGCAGAAGAAGATGTGCTTTCCAATATCACCTTTACTGCAAAACCTGGTGAAACGACAGCTTTCATCGGAAGTACAGGTAGTGGTAAATCAACATTAATCAACTTAATTCCACGCTTTTACGATGTCACAAGCGGCCAAATATTAATAGATGGCACGGATATTAGAGAAGTATCTCAGAAGGAATTAAGAGAGAAAATTGGTTATGTACCGCAAAAAGGAGTTCTCTTCTCAGGTACGATCGAGAGTAATTTGAAATACGGTAAGAAAGAAGCAACTGAAGAAGAACTCGCAAAAGCGGCAGAAATCGCGCAAGCTATAGAGTTTATTAACGCGAAACCTGAAAGCTTCCGTACAGAAATATCACAAGGTGGTACGAACGTTTCCGGTGGTCAAAAACAAAGACTTTCTATTGCACGTGCTCTTACGAAAAAATCGGAAATCTTCATATTCGATGATAGTTTCTCAGCTCTTGACTTTAAGACAGACGCAGCATTGCGCAGAGCTTTAAACAATGAGATTACAGGAAGCACTGTTTTACTTATTGCCCAAAGAATCAGTACAATCATGACTGCCGATAAGATCATTGTACTTGACGAAGGAAAAATAGTTGGAACTGGTACTCATGAAGAGCTTATGGAAAACTGTGAAGTTTATAAGCAAATTGCTTTATCACAACTTTCAAGAGAGGAGTTGTCATCATGAGTGATAGAAAAATAGAAAATAGAAGAGAAGGCGGTCCTGGCGGTGGCGGTCCTATGGGCGGCGGCATGAGAAAGATTGAGAAGGCAAAAAACTTCAAAGGAACGATGAATAAACTCCTTCAATACTTGAAGCCCTATAAATTATCAATCTTAGTCGTTATCCTTTTCGCAATCGGTAGTGCAGCCTTTACAATCGTTGGTCCAAAAATTTTAGGAAATGCGACAACAAAACTTTTCGAAGGACTCGTAAGCAAAGTATCAGGAGCACCCGGTGCGGCCATTGACTTTACCTATATCGGAAACATTGTCATTTTACTTCTTGGATTATATATACTGAGCACTGTGTTTGGTATTATCCAGGGGTACATTATTTCTGGAGTAGCTCAAAAAGTATCTTATAACTTCAGAAAAGAAATCGACGAAAAAATTAATCGTATGCCGCTGAATTACTTTGATAAAACAACGCACGGCGAAGTATTATCGAGAATTACAAATGACGTAGATACGGTGAGCCAAACGTTAAACCAAAGTATGTCGCAAATCATCACATCCGTTATTACAATCATCGGTGTACTTATCATGATGTTATCAATCAGCTGGCAAATGACATTAGTGGCGCTTTTAATATTGCCAGTATCGATGATTCTCATCATGGCAGTCGTAAAACGATCACAAAAATACTTCAAATCCCAGCAAGAATATTTAGGACACGTAAACGGTCAGGTCGAAGAAATTTATAGTGGTCACAATATTGTAAAAGCCTTTAACAAAGAAGAAGAAGAAGTAAAAAAATTCGAAAAGGTAAATGATACCCTTTACCACTCCGCATGGAAATCTCAATTTTTATCTGGAATGATGATGCCGATTATGACATTTATCGGTAATATCGGTTACGTCGCTGTATCTATTTTAGGCGGATGGCTTGCGGTAAAGAGAACCATCGCAGTTGGAGACATTTTAGCCTTTGTGCAATATGTTAGAAGCTTTACGCAACCAATCGCTCAAGTAGCGCAAATCGCGAACGTACTTCAATCCACTGCAGCTGCTGCAGAAAGAGTCTTCGAATTTTTAGAAGAAGAAGAGGAAGTGCCAGAAGCAGAAAATCCAGTGAAGCTGCAAAAAGTTCAAGGAGAAGTTACCTTCCAAGATGTTCAATTTGGATATAATCCAGATAAGATCATCATCAATAATTTCTCATCTAACATTAAACCTGGACAAAAAGTAGCAATCGTCGGACCAACCGGAGCTGGTAAAACAACGATTGTAAAACTGTTAATGCGTTTCTATGACATAAACAGCGGTGCAATATGTATCGACGGTCACGATATAAAAGACTTCACGCGAGAAGACCTGCGCAACATGTTTGGTATGGTACTTCAAGACACTTGGCTATTTAACGGATCCATCATGGAAAATATACGTTACGGTAGACTCGATGCTACAGACGAAGAAGTAATTGAAGCAGCGAAAGCAGCTCACGTTCACAGTTTCGTAAAAACATTACCAAATAAATATCAAATGGAACTAAACGAAGAAGCAAGCAATGTATCCCAAGGACAAAAGCAACTACTAACAATTGCCCGCGCCCTTATTGCGGATCCGAAAATATTAATACTCGATGAAGCAACAAGCTCCATTGACACTCGTACAGAAGTACTGATTCAAAAAGCGATGGAAAACCTTATGGAAGGTAGAACAAGCTTCATTATCGCTCATAGATTATCAACAATACGTGATGCAGATTTAATCCTTGTCATGAAAGATGGGGATATTGTAGAACAAGGTAATCATGAAGAGTTATTGAAAGCTGATGGTTTTTATGCTTCGCTTTATAATAGTCAGTTTGAAGGTGCGGATGCTTCTTGAGTTAGGTGTCCCGAAAGTCCATTTAAATGACTAAAACCCACGGTGAAAATTCATTTTCTTCGTGGGTTTTTATCATTTTTAGGGTTCTGTTACAAAGTTTTTAAAAGTAAGCTAGATTTTTGCAAAACAAAGTGAGGAGCATGATAAATGGGAGATTTTAAATGGAAACCATGATCGTGATAATCGTCGAGATTGGTAAATTCCTTTCAATGAGTGCGTTTCTTCACGGCACTCGTTTTTTTATTTATGGGTTTTCTGAATTCTTTATTGATGATATATAAAATACGAAGAATGTAGTTGTAATATATGGTTGTACAAAAATCTTCCCCATTAATTGTTGCATAACGGATAACCGATTTAATTAAAGGGCATTATCAAAAAGGGTAGTACTATTAAAAAGAAATGGATAAGGAGTGAGCAAGCGATGGACAACATGATTAATACGGGCAACTTTGGTTTACAAAGGGGACCTGCTCAAAAAACGGTTGGCCAGTATTTGTTCGATTGCCTGAAACTGGAGGGCATTACCGAAATTTTTGGTGTCGCAGGGGACTATAATTTTACACTTCTTGATACTTTGGAGTGTTATAACGGCATCCGTTTTATAGAAGGACGAAATGAACTAAACTCGGGCTACGCTGCAGATGGCTATGCAAGAATCAAAGGAATATCGGCTCTTATTACGGGGAGCTCAGCGCCTGCAATGCGATAGCGGGAGCCAACAGCGAGCATGTACCAATAATACACATTGTGGGTGCGCCTCCTGAGAAGGATCAAAAAGAGCATAAGCTGATGCATCACACATTAATGGATGGAAATTTTGACGTCTTTTGCAAGGTGTATGAGCAGATTACGGCATATACCGCGGTGCTTACGCCGGAAAATGCCAAGATTGAAATTCAGACTGCGATTCGCATTGCTAAGGAAAAGAAAAAGCCGGTATACCTGGTTGTGGCTAATGATTTAGTGACCAAGCCGATTAAAGTTTGGGCAGAGCCAATACCACCACGTCCAACATCCAACCCGAATACCCTTCAGGCTGCAGGGAATCATATCCGTACGCTTTTGGAACGTGCCCACCGACCGGTTATCTTGGTGGATGTGAAAACGATGTGTTTCGGCCTTCAGACAGCAACGCGGCAGCTAGCCGATGTAATGAACGTGCCTGTTGTAACGATGCTGTACGGGAAGGGGGGATTCGACGAGACCCATCCAAATTATATCGGAATGTATCTAGGCTCTTTCGGGAGGGCTGAAGTCCAAAGTACGGTGGAGAATGCAGATTGTATCATTGCGATTGGCATGGTATGGGCGGACACAAACACCGCAAGTTTTACCGCAAAGCTGAACCCGCTGATCACTGTCAATATTCAACCAGATATGGTTAAAATCGCTGAGGCGGAATATCCGAATGTTCTTGCAGCCGACATGCTACTTGCCGTGCAGAAGGTGGGTTATAAGGGAAAAGGTTTGACAGAAAAAATTTCATTCCCTTACGATCAATTAACAACTAATGTCGACGGATCTCTATTGGCGGAACGCTATTATCCACGTTTTCAGTGCATGCTGAAAGGGGACGATATTGTGATCGCCGAGACCGGGACATTTTATAATGGAATGGCGGAGGTGAGATTGCCGGGCAATGTAACGTATATCGGCCAAGGTGGATGGCAGTCTATCGGTTACGCAATCCCCTCGGCGTTTGGTGCTATTATGGCCGCGCCGGAACGCCGAGTATTGGTGTTTACAGGTGACGGCGCCCTGCAGCTAACAGCACAGGAAATCAGTTCTATGCTCTATTACGGTTGCAAGCCCATAATCTTTATATTGAACAACGATGGTTATACAATTGAGAAATATTTAAATGTCAAAACAGAGGATCAAAAGTACAACCAAATCCCTCGATGGTCTTACACCAAGCTGGCCGAAGCTTTTGGAGGTAACGCGTTTACCGTTACGGTCCGGACCTATGGAGAGCTTGATCAGGCTATAATCCATGCTGAAAAGGAAAGCGCCGAAAGACTCTGTATAATTGAAATGATCGCAGGGAATCCGATGGACGCACCTGAATATATGCGACGGATGCGTAGTTATATGGAGAAGCAGGAAATGCAGCGCAGTCAGAAATAATATCCAATTCCCTAGTCCCTAATTGGATACTAATTGAACCGTTCTAATCATATTCTTTTAATAAAATGCAATTAAAGGGGTGTAAAGTAAGTTGACAAAAGTTAAGGTTAGTTTACGACCCATTGCAAGTAAGTTCAATTTACCTACTGTTTTGAAAACAACTATACTACCAGGTGACTCAATTGAAAGGTTATTTATTGCAACCCAGGTAGGAGAAATCTTTTACATAGGAGACGGAGTTATAAGAACTTTTTTAGATATTCGCCCGCGAATCATAAAATTAGGCACATCTGAAGAAGGAGTTTTTAGTAGTGGTTATGATGAGCGAGGATTGCTAGGACTAGCATTTCATCCACAATTTTATCAAAACGGTTTATTTTACCTTCATTATTCAGTAGCTGGCACTCAAGGTCCGGGTGCCCTTTCTGAACCTTTTAAACCTAATCCATGTGATCCGAAAACTTTAAACTTAAAGTGGGTAAATAGAGATACTCAATATGATCATATTGATACAGTTGAGGAATGGATTTTACAATCACATGGTCAACCTCAAAAACGACGGACATTACTTAGCATAAGAAGGCCCTTTTTTAATCATAACGGAGTCAATAGTTTAAACTTTTCACCTGAGACTGGAAAACTTGTTTTTACAAATGGAGATGGTGGATCGGGTTATGATCCATTTAATTTAAGCCAGAATGATTTAGAAATAGCGGGTAAAATAATTGAAATTGATGTAAGTAAAAATACATTAATGAATAACCCTCCAGTAGTTACGTGCTTTAATGAACTTCCTTTATCTATACAAGAAACACTTACAGTAATTGCGAAAGGGATTCGGAATATAACAGGTATTTCATTTCAAAGGTTTTATAATCAGTATATCAAATATGCTGGAAATGTCGGGCAGGATATTGTAGAGTCTATTTTTTCGTTTGTTCATTATAAACCCATACCGGTTACCGAACTTGTTCAAACGCATTTAATGAGATCCACTCCCAATCAAGATGGATTTATTAATTTTGGTTGGCGAGGATGGGAAGGAGAATTACCTACTTCTTTTATAAGGCACTGTTCTGAGAACCCTACTTTGGATGAGGGAACAATGGCTTATTATAATGAAACAATTCAAACGTCAGTGAGACGTATTCAGCCTCTAATCAGTTATTTTCATAAAGATTCCAGACCGGATAAGTTTGGAGGAACTTCACTTACAGGAGTTCAGCCATATATGGGAACTACAATCCCAAATTTATCAGGTAGTGTCGTGTTTACTGATCTTGCCAAGAAAGAAGAATCTCAATCTCCAGTAAAGGGAGTGTTAGCTTATACTAGAGCAAGTATAGACGGTAAACGTAATGATTTTCATGTTATTGAAACCAATTATGATTTTGGTGTTCAATCAGCTTATTATGTTAGTTTAGGAACAAACTTAGATCAAACTAGGTTATATTTAGGAGTTTATGGTTCTATGAAAGTAACTGATTTTAATAAAGGTACTATTTATGAAATTGTTCCTTGATAAGATATAAACTCTAAGTCTAAAAATATAAGAAATTCATTCTTCTTCAAAATGCACGACCTGTTGTCCCTCTAAAAAACCTCTATGTATAAACGATTAGTAGAAAGTAACTCGTAAACTATAAGTGTATGAATAATTATAGTAAGTGATGAATTAGGTATCTTTAGGAGGTATTTTGATGAATCGCTTTAGATGCTATTGGTATCAATGGATGATAGAGCAGGATGCGAATTTTGTTCATAAAAGAAAGGTGACTCCTGCAAGTAGGTTAGTCATTACAGCGTTACTCGGTTCATTTGCTGCTATTTTTCAATCTGCGGGGAACTTAATCCCTGGAATAGGGTTATTTATTAGTCCTTTTGCGACGCTACCGATTTTTCTAGCTATTTGTTATTCTATTCGTGAGGGAGTACTTTCGTATATTCTTACTATTTTCCTATTATTCATTATTGAGCCAAGTGAACTAATTGTCTTTCCCTTTACTACAGGATTATTAGGTATAGCGTTAGGAGTATCCTTTTTGCAATTCAAGAGGAGAATTTGGGTAATTTCCTTTTCAGCGATATGTCTACTTATAGGAATTATGATCATTCTCGATATCTTCCGTTTTCCTGTACTTGGTCCTACTATTCATACAACTATGGATATAAAAGTTATTACATTAATATTTATACTGAGTTTTCTATACTGCTGGATCTATGCAGAGCTGTGTAGAATAATAATGAATAGAGTATATAAAGTATGGTCTTAAAAATTGTATAAAATCTTTTTGAACGAATACACTTTCTCATATATTTTCAAAGATTGGAGATTTAAGTCATGTATAACGTTGAAATTAGAAGGCCAAATTTGGATGATATTGATGAACTAAATTTGTTTTTTCGTATAGTTATTACGAATACTTATAAAAACGAAGGGTTATCACAACTATTAGATGACATAGAAAATGAAATTAATTCGAAAAAGCAATATTTGAAAAATGATTTTGATAGTAATGGAGAAAATCGTTACTTTTTATTAGCAATAGATACAAGTAACGATAAAATCATTGGAACGATTGAAATCGGTCCAGCAAGTACATTAATTAATAGTTGTACAGGCGGTGTACTTAAGGACTTATATGAAATCGGGACAGTGTTTGTACTTACGGAGTATCAAAGAAAAGGTATAGGAGGTTTGCTGTTAAATGCAATGTTTCTTACTTCACTAGGTAAAGGAATAACAGAATTTTGTTTGGATAGTGGATATAAAAACGCACAAAAAATATGGAAGAAGAAATTCGGAGAGCCTATTTATGTACTGAAGGATTATTGGGGCGAATCAAGTGATCATATGATTTGGAAAAAAAGTTTACATGATATACCTATAATATTTGAATTATAAAATGAAATATGTCTCTGAACATAGCTTTTCTTACATACTTATGCTATTATTTATCTTTATAATAAAAGAGGACGTGAATGAACTTGATTAAAATTAATATTCCTGAAGCTGATGTTTCAATTACTGAACGTAACCAAGTTATTAAAGGAGATGAGCCATTAATTACTCCAATTAACGGTTTTATCGATTTCCACTTGTTCCCTAGAGATAAAGGCGGCATTTTTATGTTTTACAATATTAATGACGAACTTCTTTTCGTAGGTAAAGCTCGTAAAATTAGACAACGTATTAAAAAGCATTTTGAAGATAATGTTTCGCCAATCAAAAATAATCGTGATGAAGTATACCGTATCGATGCATGTATCGTAGAAGATCCAACAGAAAGAGAAATTTACGAAACTTACATCATTAATAAATACAAAGCGAAATATAACGTTGATAAAGTGTTTTATAAATAAACAATATTAGCGAAATGAAACAATCCTAGTACATACACTAGGATTGTTTTTATTTATATAGATTTGTAATTTTTGTCCGTAATGATTTTCCTCGCATTTGTTCCTCCTTATAAGGGAATATATTATTTAATCGGCAGAATTTTTTCGTATTTTAAAGTAATGAGCGGCAATTAAACAAAGTACCCCTATAAATAACATAATAATTCCAAGAGTTTTATGCTTTCCTTCGAAGAAAGGTATGTCTGTAATTACATTTGTCATACATAAGCCTAAGAACACAAGAATTGGTCCAAGCCAAAGTAATATGTTGCCTAATTTTGTGTGTTTCTCCATATAAACCCTCCTTTATTTTTACATATATATCCATCAATATTGCAATCCATAACTTCTAAATAAAAGTTAAAGTAAATCCCCAAGAGAAATATATTTTCTTTCATAACAAAAATTAAAGCATCATATATTGGTACAAGCAAATGAGAAAGGAGATCATCATGAATTGGATAGAAGCTTTTATTTTAGGAATTATTCAAGGACTGACAGAGTTTTTACCTATAAGTAGTACAGGTCACCTATATTTAGGGCGGCATATTTTTCAGTTAGATGAGGCAGGTTTGTTTTTAGATACGATGCTGCATATCGGAACTTTGCTTGCAGTGTTTATTTATTATAGAAAAGAATTTATTTATTTAATAAAAAATCCATTTTCAAAGCTTATGCTATTACTTATCGTTGGGACGGTACCTGCTGTCGTAATTGGCTTACTATTTAAAGACTTTTTTGAAGATATTTCAAAAACAGGTATAACAATAGGTTGGGAGTTTTTAGTGACGGGCTTATTTCTTTATATGGCCGATAAACAAAAGAATGGTCGTAAAAAAATGAATGATATTACATATAAAGATGCATTCATAATTGGTTCATTTCAAGCAGTAGCTATATTTCCAGCAATTTCTCGTTCGGGAATGACAATTGTCGCTGCATTATGGAGAAAGTTAGACCGCGAAACAGCGGCGTACTTTTCATTTTTATTATCAACACCAGCTATTGTCGGAGCTATCATCTTGCAATTCGCAGATGTTTTTCAAGGGAAAGCAGAATCTATTACTAGTACATCATTAATTGTCGGAACATTATCAGCAGCGTTCTTTGGTTACATAGCAGTTTCATGGATGATTCAATATTTAAAACATCATTCTTTAAAAGTATTCGCGTATTACGTATGGGGATTAGGTATTTTAATTTTAACGTTGCAATTCACACAGGTGTTTTAAATATAATTATCAAGGAATTATTAGTTAAGATCCTGTTCCATTCATACACGACAGGATCTCTTTTCATTAAGGGGGAAAAAATGTTTACTAAGGCTATTGTTATTGGTGGAAGTATCGCAGGAAAACTCGCCGCAAAGGCTTTATCAAATAAGTTTGAAGAAGTAATCATTGTAGAAGCTGGTGAAGAATGGGATGGTAAATGTCCGCGAAAAAGAGTTCCGCAAAGTAATCATCCGCATGTGTTATTAAAAGGCGGTGAAGAAGCACTTGAGGAGTTGTTTCCTAACATTGCTAATGAATTAATTGCCGCAGGTAGCATTGTAAATAACTTTACTCGCGATTTAAAATGGCATCAGTTCGGTCTATGGAAGCAGCCTTTCAAAGGCGAAATAAACATGATTCAACAAAGTCGTCTTCTGTTAGAATCGCATATTCAAAAACGAATTGAACAAGTTTCAAATGTTACTACGAAGTATGAAATGTGGGTAGAAGGATTACTAGTAGATAACAAGCTTAATAAAGTCTATGGAATAAGAGCTAAATGTTTGAAAACAGGAATGAAAGAAGAATTTCATGCAGATCTTGTTGTTGATGCAAGTGGATTTGGTTCGAAAAGTATAGATTGGTTACAAGAATACAATTTCAAAGTACAAGAAGAGAAAGTAAGAATTGATTTGTTTTACGCAACTAGAATGTTTAGGCTCAAAGAAAAAGAGAAATTAGACTGTTGTAATATGCTTATGTCTCCAAGTTTTCCTGAGAATCCTTATGGTGTTCTAATTCAAACGATTGAAGATGATCGTTATTTTGTTACTTTTAGTGGATATGCAAATGAAAAAGCACCGCAAACTGATGATGAATTTTATGATTTTGCTGAAAATCTATCAATCCCTAATGTTACAGAGTTTCTAAACAAATCTGAGGCGATTACCGATATAAAAACGTACAAAATTCCATATCAAATACGCAGGCGATTTGATCTAGTTAATAATTTACCTGAAAGATTGTTAGTAGTTGGAGATGCGTATTGTCGTTTTGATCCAGTTTTCGGACAAGGTGTTTCAGTTGCAGCTATGGAAGCTCGCCAATTGCAGTTATTTCTTAAAGGAATAAATAATTTGGATAAAACGTTCACTCAAACGTTTTATAAGCATGTTTCTAAGATTATCAAAACACCTTGGGAAATGACGACAACGGAGATAGCACGTCATCCTAAGTTACAGAAAGAATTAACTATGAAACAAAAATTTCAGCAATGGTATACGAAACAAATATATCAACTTTCTGCAAGTGATTCTGATATTTATATTCGGTTAGTTAGAGTTATGAACTTAATTCGTAGTCCATTTCATCTTTTTCATCCTAGAGTATTACTCACTGTATTACTTAGACGAAAGAAATAGCAGGAAAATTATCGTTTAAAAAAGAATGTATAACAGTTAGTAAATCGAGAAGGGGTAAAACGGGATGGAAATATACATAGAACAATTAAAGAATCAAGACGCTGAAGATTTATTTAATTTCGAACTCACGAACAAATCATTTTTTGAAACAATGGTACCAAGTCGTGGCTCTAATTATTACGTGTATGAATACTTTCAAAAGCAACTTGACGAACTATTAAAAGAACAAACTGAGGGAATTTCTTATTTTCATCTCATACGTAATACAGAAAAAGAAATTGTAGGACGTATCAATTTAGTTGATGTAGATAAGGAAAAACGAATTGGGTCGTTAGGCTACCGAGTTGGAGAGAAGTTTACTAAAAAAGGAGTTGCAGCAGCATCTGTAAAATTGATTTTGGCTCAAGCAAGAGTCTATGAAATTAATGAAATACATGCTATGACAACAACAAATAACATAGCTTCACAAATTGTATTAGAAAAGAGCGGATTTTCTCGTGAAAAGGAAGCAGATAGAACTACTGTAGATTTAAACGGAGAAAACGTAAATATCGTACATTATATTTGGAGGGCTATTAAGGATTAAAAATAATAGGGGGGGACATGTACATGAAGGATTTACGTTATCCAATAGGTCAATTTACTTATGTAGGCACTATTACAGAAGAAATAATTGATAAATGGATTCAAGAAATTGAGGATTTACCTAATGAACTAGCAAGAGCGATAAAAGATTTAGATCAGAAGCAGTTAGATACACCGTATCGCATTGGTGGATGGACTGTTCGTCAAGTCGTTCATCATGTTGTTGATAGTCATATGAATAGCTACATACGCTTTAAATTAGCACTGACAGAAAAGAATCCAACTATTAAACCGTACAAAGAAGAAAAATGGGCAGAGCTACCTGACTCAAAATTACCAGTAGATGTTTCACTTGTAATGCTAGATTCATTACATAAAAGATGGGTTAACTTATTATATTCTTTAGAACCGGCAGATTTAGAAAAGACATTTAATCATCCTGAATCAGGAGAAAAGAAACTTGCTGCTGCAATTGGACTATATGCATGGCACGGTCGTCATCATACAGCTCATATTACTTCGTTAAGAGAGCGTTTAAATTGGTAACATTAGAGAAGGCGACAGAAATTGATGCAGAGATTATATTTCAAATGCAAGTAGAATCATTTAGTTCATTATTAGAAAAGTATAAGGACTATGAAACAAGTCCGGCAAATGAACTTATTGAAAGAACGATTTCGAGAATAAATAATCCGGACGGTGGATTTTATAAAATTTTCGTAAATATGAATCTTGTCGGAGCGATATGTATATCACGTAAAGAAGAGGCATCTAAATTTTGGATAAGCCCGATGTTTATTATTCCAAACTATCAAGGGAACGGAATTGCTCAAAAAGTATTAATTTTAATCGAGGAGATGTTTCCGGAAATAACGACTTGGGAGCTTGCTACAATTTTAGAGGAAGAACGAAATTGTTTTCTATACGAAAAGATGGGATATATAAGAGCGGAATTTAAAAATAAATTAAATGATAAAGCAACATTAATTTATTATAAAAAAGAAAGGTAAAGCACATTTTAAATGCTTTACCTTTTCATATTATTTTAGATTGAATATACAAATTTAATGTATATTCTTCCGAAATATTCGGGTTAGTAATTTCTAATATGAATAAATATACAAAAACGAACTATTTCGTCGTATATGTTACTAACGCTTTTTGAATACTTAATATGCTATCATCGCCTTTAAATTCTTTCGTAATTGGCGCGC
Source organism: Bacillus sp. JJ783 (assembly GCF_036963225.1). Taxonomy (NCBI): domain Bacteria; kingdom Bacillati; phylum Bacillota; class Bacilli; order Caryophanales; family Bacillaceae; genus Bacillus; species Bacillus sp. JJ783. The sequence continues at coordinate 22,269 of NZ_JBALMG010000106.1, forward strand.
TCAAACTAGACACCCATATTTTAAGCTCTGCATCTAAATCAAAATGCCCAGCTGTTTCAATACTAAATTGTGTAATACTTTTATAAGGGATAGAATGGTATTCTGTTTTTTTACCAGTTACTCCTTGTTTGTCTACTAAAATAAGACGGCGATTTGTAAATACGATTAAATCACGAATTAATTTATAAGCATGCTCAACTTTCTCATCATCTAGCATAATCTTTTCTAAATCACGTTCAACGTTTTCTGTACTCGCACTTGATGCATTTCCTAAAATACCACTAAATAAACCCATATGAAATTCCTCCTTTATAATATGTGGAATGAGTTTCTTATATTGTACCATGCTATTGGATAAGACATTATGACATAAGTTCAATAGTTTTTTGTTATTGTTGCAATTAATTTATATAACCTCATCCTAAAATCTTGTGCTAACATGTAATTAAGAAAATAGAAGCAGAGGGATTGAGCATGAAGAATATCGGTTTAGTATTAGAAGGCGGCGGAATGAAAGGGTTATATACTGCAGGAGTACTCGAATATTTTATGGAAAGGGGCTTATTCTTTCCGTATGTAGTCGGTGTATCCGCTGGAGCGTGTATGGGAGCAACATATTTGTCACGTCAAAAAGGAAGAAATAAGAAAGTAAATACAGAGCTAGTAGCAGATCACAGGTATATATCTTATCGAAACTTAATTCGAAAACGTGAATTATTTGGAATGGATTTTTTATTTGATGAAGTACCAAACAAAATTGTACCGTTTGATTTTCAAACCTTCCTAAATTCAAATGAACAGTTTGTAATCGGAACGACTGATTGCGAATCAGGACAGGCAGTTTATTATAATAAAATAGAACATGGAAATGATATTTTGAAAATCATTCGTGCTTCAAGCTCTGTGCCATTTATTGCACCTGCTGTAGAATATGATAATCGAAAACTGTTAGATGGAGGGATTATAGATCCTATTCCAGTTTTCAAAGCACAGAATGATGGTTATCAAAAGAACGTTGTTATTATGACAAAGCCAGAAGGATACGAGAAGCAGCGCAATAAATTTTCTGGACTTGCTAAAATTTTATATAGAAAATATCCGAAAATTGCAGAACATTTAGTAGAGCATTATCGCTTTTATAATGAAACTGTATCTTATATGAATCACAACGAACAAAAAGATAATTTTTATGTAATTCAGCCAAGTATACAACTTCCTATAAGCGGTATAGAGAGAAATAAAGAAAAGCTCGTTAATTTATATAATCTTGGGTATAAGGATGCTCAATATCATTATGAAAACTTATTGAATTGGATGGAGAAATAAAGGGGTGGAACGTTGCTATTAGGAAAAAAGGTTATTTTTAATGAATTACAGAAAATGCATAGTCCTCTGCATAAGCCATTTCCCTATCGTGACACACGAAAATTGCAGAAAGACTATAAAAATACATTTACAGAAGATGACTGTATTAATGCCGATTTAAATTATTATTGGATGCATACAGCAGGTACTTTAAGTTACGTACTTAATAACAACGAAAAGGAGATTGTGTTTGATCAAATAAAGTGGCTACGAATATCATTTTTCGAATGGTTTCCACAATATCGTTTTCTAGAAACAGAAATTGTGAAGTATCCTATTTTGCATAGAGATTTTATGAATTATGAGAAGGCCCGTAAACTATTACTTTATTACCTTACTGAATAAAAGTGAAAACGTACAGGTTACATTACTTGTGCGTTTTTTTGTTCATAAAATATACAATATTAACAACTTGTTTATATAGGAATTCTAATGAGAAGAAAGAAGTACATATAGAATGATGTAAGGGAGGGATGATAAGTTTAGTAGCCGTTTTCCTTTAAGTTATTGTCCAACTTGAATATAGTTATTTATGTTAAAATATTTCGAGTAAAATCAAGTTCTTAACGATTTTATCAAACATTAAACAAAATAATTTAGAAACGAAGAAGGGACAGCACTAAAATGGAAAACGTATCAAATGTAGATAAATTGGAATCAATAAAATCTTTACAATCGACAATCCGTAAACTTGAAAATGCACTGTCACAGATGACTCAGAAAGGTGCAAACACGACCTTAGTGAAGAAAAGACTTAAAGCTGTTTGCATCGGGTTAGCAGTGTTAGAAACCGTTTGGAATCAAGGAACTCATCATTACACACAAGAAGATCTAGCAGAAGCTCGCCATGTTCTTACTGGTTTGCTTCCATCAATTGAGAGGGCGTATGAAAAGTCAAAGGCTGGTAGTCCTCAAAGAACACTTTTAGAAAGAAGAATAAAAGCATTGGAATTTGCTATTCAAGCAATTGATAAATTTTCTAATCAATAACTCATCTAACTACATAACATATTACGGCTTATTTTTATATAGGAATTCTAATGAGGAGAAAGAAGTACATATAGAATACTACAGAGGAGGGAAGAGGAGTGTCCTCAATAATTAGTCCTAAGTTAGAGGAACTTATTAATCAATTAGAAAATGCAAAGGAGAACGCTTTATATACTTTTTTGCATGAAATAAAGTCAAATAATACGCCATTAATAGAACAGTGTCCAGTAGATAATCGGTATAAGCTTATAACGTATATTTGGCTAGGGGATCAAATAACTGAAAACGTCTATGTATTCGGTAGCTTTCCTGGTTGGGAACTTTCTACGAATCAATTAAAACGATTGTTACACACAAATGTTTGGTATAAAACGTTCAGAACAGATAAGACTTTTATTTCAACTTACTATTTTTCAGTTAACGATTATTTTGAAAATGACTGGATAAAACGCAGTGAGCAGTATAGACTAGACCGCTTTAACGAAAATACATTTGGAGAGGGTGATAAAAAAGCATCAGTGTTAAAAATAGACATGGAAGTGCAGTACGGTAGTCGATTCCTTTCAAATTATTATCCATCTGGAGAAATTGAAACATATTCTTTCTATAGTTCAACTTTAAATAATACACGTAAGATTCATATTTATATGCCTCATAATTATTCTCAAACTGCACACCTTCATGAACTTCTCATTGTATTTGATGGAAATTCTTTTATTAAAAACCTTTCAATCACAAGAACACTCAATTATTTAATTTATAAAAAAGAAATTCCATCTTGTATAGCTGTTGCTATAGATCCTGTTGATCGGCTAGAAGAGCTAACTTATAACGATAATATGAATACATTTTTAACGGAGGAATTACTTCCGTGGATTCAAGCTAAGTATCACGTATATCAAGAAGAGAGGAATACAACAATTGCCGGTTTCAGTCTCGGTGGCTTAGCAGCTTTTTATGCAGCGCTTCAAAATCCACATATTTTCGGGAATGTGTTGTCAATGTCTGGATCCGTACATTGGAAAAAGGATGGCTTTGAAAATGAAATTCCGTGGATTGAAAATCAAATTACATCTGCAAATCCCAATACGTCTCAACCTCATTTTTATTTGGCAGCAGGACAACTAGAAAATGAACCGCTTTTAACGGCTAATAAGCGCTTATATAGAGCTTTAAAAGATAATGGATACCAAACCACTTATGAAGAGTTTCAAGGTGGTCATGACAGTGTTTGGTGGCGAGAAAAGTTATTTGATGGATTGAGAGTATTAAAACATTCGAAAACAACACTATAAAAATAAAATGAAAAGAGGAATGAATCTATGAATCAAGATGAACTAGATAAAAAACTAAAAAAACAAGAAATTTTAGTGAAAGATGAGAAAGTTTGGTCATTCACGTATGAGGATCATATTAGTTCTATTGTTAAACAGGCAGAAAAGAAAGGAGCTTTTAATGATTTACCTGGTAAAGGGAAACCTCTTAATCTTGATAAAGACCTTTCGTACAATCCTGAAAAGCAATTGTATAGAACTTTGGCAAATAATCATGTTTTACCTAGGTGGATTGAGCTTTCAAAAGAAATTGACGATTTAAAAGAAAAACTAAAAGAAAATACAAATACAGCAGAAGCAGCGGATTTAATTCGAACTATAAATAAAAAAGTTATAGAACATAATTTACTTTGTCCACCAAGTGCGCAAAAAATGAGGATGAAAACGGATTTTTAACAATTTTCAATCAAGCTATCTCTTGCTATATAATTAAGTTAGGTGTTTTCAATTCATTACTAAAGGGAGGTAAAAGCTGTGAAAAATACGTATCAACTTCAAATTCCGAAAGAACTAGAACAGTATCGTAGTATTTTAGAAGAAAGTGTGAAACCGTATATTAAAGTGTCTGGAACGCAAGCAGAGACAACCCTTTTTGAAAGTAAGTTTGGTGGATATCCGTATTTACCTATAAATCAAGAGCATCCTAAAGATTCTAATGGCCAACCTATGATGTTACTTGCGCAGTTAAACCTTGAAGAAATTCCGCATATTGAATATATGCCTCAAAAGGGCATGTTACAATTTTTCGTAAGTGCTGATGATGAGCTTTTTGGAGCAGATTTTGATCATCCAACAATCCAAAAAGACTTTCGAATTATTTACCATTCTACAATTACAGAAGAATTAACTAAGGTTATTACTGATTTTAGTTATTTAAACACTTTAGATTTAGAGCATTTTATCATACCTGAAGCAGCTAAACTAAAGTTTGAATTGGATTACCAACCAGTAACATCAAGAGATTATCGATTTGAAAAGATTTTTAATGAAAACATTGATTGGGAAGAAATTGTTGATGAAGAAAATAAAACAGAATTAGGCGAACTGTATGATGATCTATGCCAAGATCAAGGGCATAAAATTGGCGGTTATCCATTTTTTACACAGACAGATCCGAGGGAATGGGAAGAAAAATACCAACAGCATGATATATTATTGTTGCAAATCGATACAGACGATTCATTAAATATTATGTGGGGAGATTCTGGTGTTGCTAATTTCTTTATACGCAAGGAAGATTTGTTAAACCTAGATTTTTCCAATGTTATTTACAATTGGGATTGCTATTAAAATAACAATTTAGAGCATTACTTATGTTTAAAT
>NZ_JBALMG010000107.1:0-41289 GCF_036963225.1 Bacillus sp. JJ783
ATATGAATTTACCGAAACTACAACAGTTCCTATCAAAAACCCAGTTTATAAACAATACAAAAACGGTACAGGTACACATAATTTCCCAATAACAAAACATTACAAAGAAAAAGTTCTATATACTGAAAAAATTAATAATAACAAAAATAAATAATTCTATAGAGCATCATTGTGACCATGCACAGTTACGTTTTAAGTAGTGTCTAAATCTTGATTTTTCAGCTCACACACCCTTTAAAAAGGAGAGTTTACTAGAAAACTTTCCTTTTTAAAAGTGCTGATATAGCACGCTTTTTTCATTCTTAGTAGGATTTGATAACAGGATAAAGTAACCATAGCCAAGAAATTAATTCCTTCAAAAATGAATAAATACTAAAAACAAAATACCTTTATAACCTCTTAAATACTCTTTCCAATTCTTATTTCAAAACTAAACTGCTTCACACTCATTGAACAATAACAAATCTACATAAAAAAGAGAGCAACTAATTACTGTTGCTCCCTTTGCAATCTAACTTTATCTTTATTAAATCCAAAACATTTTAGAAGAAAACAACTTCCCCTACATAACCCTCTTAAACATCTTCTCCAATTCATAAGTAGAATGATGCACCAGAATCGGTCTTCCATGCGGACATGTATACGGGTTTGTCGTCGTACGAAGTTCTTCAAGTAAAGCAAATATTTGATCGTTCGTTAAATATTGATTTGCTTTTATGGAAGCTTTACAGCTCATCATGATGGCTGCTTCTTCTCGTAGTTTTTTAATATCTACTTTTTTTAGTTTGACAACTTGCTCCATCATTTCATCGATGATTTCTGTTTCTTGTCCTTTCGGGAACCACGTTGGGTGCGAACGGACGATAAAGGATTGATGGCCGAATTGCTCCAAAAATAGTCCAACTTTTTTTAGTTCTTCTAACTGCTCTTCGACACGTAAAAATTCGGTAAGAGATAAATCAATACGGTACGGTACAAGTAATTCTTGTACTTCTTGCGTAACTCGTCCCACTTTATCACGGAAATATTCATAATTGATGCGTTCCTGCGCTGCGTGCTGGTCGATCATGTATAACCCTTTATCATTTTGAGCAAAAATATATGTTCCGTGCATTTGTCCAATTGGATAAAGCGGTGGTAAGTCATTACCGTTCATTTCAATCTCTTTTATTTCTCCAACTTCTTCTTCCAATTCCTCTAATTCAAAATCCTCTTCATTACTGTTCCATGATTTTCCTTCTCGAATCGGTTCTTCGATTATCGATTTAGTAGTAGTTGGTTGCCAGCCTTCTTCTTCTCTTACGAGCGACTGTGGTGGCTGCCATTCCTGCTTCGGTGGTTGCCAAAGTTGCGCTGGCTGTTTCACAGCCGTCGTTGTTTCTTCTTGTTTCTCATCCATTCCAGTCGGTAAAACAATATTATGCATAGATGGTTCTTTCGGTTTTGTATGCTCAAACTGGAACTGCCCTTGCACACTTTCATCTTTTTCTTTTTTCTTCATTGTCACACCGGCATCTGGAATGAGTTGTATTTTTTTGAATGCAGCTTGCAATGTTTCTTCGATAAGTTTTAGCAATTCTTGTTCTTTACTAAAGCGAACTTCTAATTTTGCTGGATGTACGTTGACATCAACAAGCATTGGATCCATTTCAATTGATAAGAAGCCGATTGGGTATCGTCCGATTGGCAGTAACGTATGATATCCTTGCTGAATTGCTTTCATTAATACGAAATTTCGAACGTAACGGCCATTTACAATCGTTGACATATAGTTACGAGACGCTCTCGTTACTTCGGGCAATGTTACATAACCTTTAATGGTAAAGTCTAGAGACTCAGCTTCAATCGGAATCAGCTTCTTCGCAACTTGAATGCTGTAAATCGATGCAAGTACTTGTCTTACATCACCGTTTCCTGATGTATGAAGCAATTTCTTTTCATTATGAAACAGTTTTAACGATACTTCTGGATGAGACATTGCAATCCGATACACGATATCTGTAATGTTCCCAAGCTCTGTATGAATAGTTTTCATATATTTAAGGCGCGCTGGTGTATTAAAGAATAAGTTTTGTACTGTAATATCTGTTCCTTTTCGGCTCGCCGTTTTCTCTTGTTTTATAATGTCTCCACCTTTAATAATAAGGTGTGTACCAGGCGCATCACCTGTGCTTGTGATTAATTCTAATTCACTTACAGAAGCAATACTCGGCAGGGCCTCTCCGCGGAAACCGAGCGTTCTTATACGAAATAAATCATTTTCATCTTTAATTTTGCTCGTTGCGTGGCGTTCAAATGCAACGATACAATCTTCTTCTGCAATGCCATCTCCATTATCAATGATGCGAATTTTCGATAACCCAGCTTCTTCTAAGTGGATTTCAATAGATGTACTATTCGCATCGATGGAATTTTCCACGAGTTCTTTTACAACTGAGGCAGGGCGCTCTACTACTTCCCCTGCCGCAATTAAATTAGAGAGTTGATCATCGAGTTTGCGAATTTTCCCCATCTACTTACTCATCCTTTCTTTAACTTTTTCTGTAAACGATACAGTTCGTTCATCGCTTCTAAAGGCGTCATATCGAGTAAATCAATCTTTTTAATTTGTACAAGTACTGCCGTTTCTTTTTGATCGAGCACAGGCTTGTCTTGTTTTTTCGAAGACTGTTCTCCTCCAAAGAAAGATAGTTGTGATTCTTCGTCTGTCTCTTCTTGTATTTTTGCCGGTTCTTCTTTTACAACAACTGGTTCTGGAGCAACTTCTTGTGCTTTCACTTCTACTCGTTTCGGAATAATAATTTCTTCCTGTCCTTCTAGTTGTGCTAACACTTCTTTCGCGCGAGCGATTAAGCTATCTGGAAGCTCAGCAAGTTGAGCAACGTGAATTCCGTAACTTTTATCAGCCGCTCCATCTTGAATTTTATGAAGGAAAACTACTTTTCCATTCTCTTCAATTGCTGAAACATGTACATTCTTTAGTTGGTCTAAATTTTCTTCTAACACTGTTAATTCATGATAATGTGTAGAGAATAATGTTTTCGCACCAATTTGGTCATGAATATGTTCAATGATTGCTTGTGCAAGTGCCATACCATCATACGTAGATGTACCGCGTCCAATTTCATCGAATAAAATTAAACTTCTTTCTGATGCATTTGCAATTGCATTTTTCGCTTCTAACATTTCAACCATAAATGTACTTTGACCTGAGATTAAATCATCCGCTGCACCAATTCTCGTAAAGATTTGATCGAAGACAGGTAATACTGCTTCTGTCGCTGGTACGAAGCAACCAATTTGTGACATAACAGTAACAAGTGCTAATTGTCTCATATACGTACTTTTACCAGACATGTTCGGTCCTGTAATTAAAAAGACATCCATCTTCTCCGGCATAATACAATCATTCGGTACATACAATTTCCCGTTCAATACTTTTTCAACGACAGGATGACGACCATCTTTAATAAAGATTTCGCGTTTAGTTGTTAAAACAGGTTTTACAAATTGCTCTTCTTCACTAACTGTCGCAAAACTTTGCAGTACGTCTAGTTCACTAATTACTTTCGCTAAGTGTTGCAATTTCGGTATGAATACTTTTACTTCTTCGCGAAGTGCTGTAAATAAATCGTATTCTAATTGTACAATTTTCTCTTCTGCTTCTAAGATTAATGTTTCTTTTTCTTTTAGTTCATCTGTTATGAAACGCTCTGCATTTGCAAGTGTTTGTTTACGCTCATAGCGCCCTTCTGGAAGTGCTGCAAGATTCGCCTTTGTCACTTCAATGTAGTAGCCAAAAATACGGTTGTACCCAATTTTTAATGATTTAATCCCTGTAATATCACGCTCTCGTTTTTCAAGCTCAGCGATCCACGTTTTTCCGTTTTTACTAACATAACGATATTGATCAAGCTTGTCATTATAACCATCTTTAATAATATCTCCATCTTTAATAGAAAGCGGTGGGTTCTCTTGAATACTTCTTCCTAGTAATTCAGTTAAGCTCTCACATGGATCCGCACCTTGAATTAACCTTGCTGCATAAGCATTATCTAAAAGACTAATCGCTTCTAAAATAGCTGGTACTTGCAGTAAAGAACGTCTTAACTGTAATAAGTCCCGTGCATTTACATTACCAAATGCAACTTTCCCTGCTAAACGCTCTAAATCATATACTTCTTTTAGCTTTTCTTTTAAATCTTCACGTAAGAAGTAATCATTTACAAACGTTTCAACCATTTCTAAACGCTCTTCAACTTTTTCTTTCTGGATAAGTGGACGTTCCATCCACTGTTTTAACATACGCCCACCCATAGCCGTTTTTGTTTTGTCTAATAGCCATAATAATGAGCCTGTCTTTTCCTTCGTGCGAAGAGTCTCTGTTAACTCTAAATTGCGTTTTGAATGCACATCAATTTTCATAAATTGATTCGTGTAATAAATTTCTACTGGTTGCAAGTGATCTAACGAACGTTTTTGTGTTCTTATCACATAGTTAAATAAGCGTCCAATTGCTTTAATTAATTTTGCTTGGGAAACATTTTTCACAAGATGTTCTAATCCTTCTGGAATAGTTGTTGCATCTTCATACGAAATCGTCATTTTTAATGTTTCAGTTAATTTATTTAACTCATCTTTTGAAAATGTAGAATCTACAACAATTTCTTTTGAACCAGTTGCATACACTTCTAATAAAATATCTTCTACTGAACCTGTTAACAACGTCACTGTATTTTGTCCAGTCGTTAAGTCATTGCAAGCTAGCGCATAAGATCCATCTTCAAAATGTGTTAATGCTGCTAAGAAGTTATTCTCTTTCTCGTCTATTGTACGCCCTTCCATCATCGTTCCTGGCGTAATTAGTTGTACTACTTCACGGCGCACTACACCTTTAGCTGTTTTTGGATCTTCCACTTGCTCACAAACAGCTACTTTATATCCTTTTTCAACAAGTTGTTCAATATAATTTTTAGCTGCATGATGCGGTACACCGCACATCGGTATACGTTCACTACTACCACCATCTCGGCTCGTTAATGTAATTTCAAGTTCATGAGCTGCTTTAACCGCATCTTCAAAGAACATTTCATAAAAATCACCTAATCGGAAAAATAAAAAGGCATCTTGATAGTCTGCCTTAACCTTTAAGTATTGCTGTATCATAGGCGTATATTGCGTCATGTCTTTCCTCCATAATTCTTACATAATAATCTATATTCATCCCGCATTAACGGGCAGTAAGATTCCCACCTCAAAAATCGGCTGGAACAAAGAAGTTAGGTGGGAGATCCACTGCCCGTAAAAGCCCGATTGGTTCAACTAATAATCAGTGGGGATGATCCCCCACTGATTAAAGTTTCACTTTATATATGTCACACTTCACGGACACCCTATCTCCTATTCCAGGAGTCTTTCCTCATTATAGCACATTTCATAAGGAATCATGGTCATTCAGCACCACTTATGTACTGTAAAAAGCTAGGAAGAACTTCTCCCTAGCTTTCTCTTACTCTTCTTCTGCGTCAACGATAAAGTTCGGATCTAATTCTTCAAACTCATCATCATCGACTTGGAAATCCTCGTCTGATTCTACGCAACCTTCAGGATTTACACTTACACAAATTTTCGTTTCTCCAACTACTTCTGTTACAAATTCACGTTCTACCGTCACAACAATTTTATTACCATTTGGCGATACAAGAGCTTCTAAACAATTTGGCGGCTGAATTACACGAGCGATAATTTCTAAATCGTCACCAGAGAAGTTTTTATCACGATACCCAATGCTTACTTCATCAGTGTAGTTAACACGTTCTGTTACAACTTCAGTCTTTGTGTTTCCATCAAATGAATACCAAGTGTTTACATCATAGAAACCTTCAATTTCCACATGTTTCCCATTCTTTCTCGCTTCGTACGAATGGTTAATTACCCAGCACCCTAAAATACTTGTTGGCTCATTATTCGATTCACATGTATGCGTTGACTTTGTATACTTACGTCCTTTTCCAACCACTGCTTTTGTAATAATCTCTCTAAATTCGGACATTTGTAACCCTCCTCAATCACTATTCACTTAATCATATGCGTGACAATAGCGGAATGTGTCATTCTTTTTTTTGAGAAGAATTTACGATATAACCCACTAAAAAAAGAGATGTCAATAAGACACCTCTTTAACAACCACAATTTCCTTTTTTACTTTCTACCGCCGCACCAGTTTCACCCTTCAACACATCGCCACCAGTTGAAACTAATATTTCATCTGTTACATTGTTAGAAATGGTACTAGCAACTAGCTGTAGTAAGTCATTTACATATGTTTGTGAAGATTTAAACTCCTGTACAACTGGGATATTATCTAACTTATCTTGAAGCGCATCAATTTCAGCTTCTACTTTTTTCAAAGCTTCCCATTTCCCATAATGTTGCAAGTTTACTGCTTGTTTTTGCAAAGCTTTTATTTCTTCAATTGCTCGCTTTACATTTTCATTTTTATGAATTTGTGCTTCTGCTCGCTTAAAGAAATCGACTTCTTCTGTTTCAGAGATCATTTTTGCTAATTCTTTCGCTTGCTCAACAATTTCATCTTTCGTATATACTTTCATCTATTATTTCACCTCAATCGGTTCCTTAACCAATTCCCCGTTAAGAGACCAAGTTTTTGCTTCCGTTACTTTTACTTTCACAAGCTGACCAATTAAAGATTTTGAAGCAACAAAGTTTACAAGTTTATTCGTACGTGTGTATCCTGCAAGTACTTCAGGGTTATTCTTACTTTCTCCATCAACTAATACTTCTACAATTTGTCCTATATAGCGCTTATTCTTATTAACTGCATATTCATTCACTAGTGTATTTAAGCGTTGTAATCGCTCTTTCTTCACTTCCATCGGCACATTATCCTGCATTTTTGCAGCTGGTGTACCTTCACGCGGAGAATAAATAAATGTAAATGCCGTATCAAATCCTACTTCACGATATAACGACATCGTCTCTTCAAACTGCTCATCCGTTTCATTTGGGAAACCAACGATAATATCAGTCGTTAGTACTGCATTCGGAATGGTTTCTTTAATTTTTCGTACAAGCTCTAAATAGTGTTCTCGTGAATATTTACGCGCCATAATTTTAAGCATATCTGTACTACCAGATTGAACTGGTAAGTGGATATGTTCTACTAGGTTACCACCTTTTCCAAGAACATCAATTAAATGATCATCAAAATCACGTGGATGGCTTGTTGTAAAACGAATACGTGCGATATCGATTTTACGAAGTTCATCCATTAAATCGCCAAGACCATATTGTATATCTTCAAAGTCTTTACCGTATGCGTTTACGTTTTGTCCAAGTAACGTAATTTCTTTATAACCGTTCGCAGCTAAATGGCGAATTTCTTTAATAATATCTTCTGGACGTCTGCTGCGCTCTTTTCCGCGTGTATACGGTACAATACAATATGTACAGAACTTATCACAGCCATACATAATATTTACCCAAGCTTTAATATCACCACGACGTACTTTCGGAAGGTTTTCAATTACATCCCCTTCTTTTGACCAAACTTCAACTACCGTCTCTTTTGAGAACATTGCGTCCTTTAAGATATACGGTAATCTATGAATATTATGTGTACCAAACACCATATCTACATGCTGATTTTTTTGCATAATTTTATTTACAACAGATTCTTCTTGAGACATACAACCACATACACCAATTAAAAGATCCGGATTTCTTCGCTTTAATGATTTTAAATGACCAAGTTCACCGAACACTTTATTTTCAGCATTTTCACGAATTGCACAAGTATTTAATAAAATCACATCTGCCTCTTCAGTTGAAAAAGTTGGCTCATATCCAAGTGTTGTAAAAATCCCAGCCATTACTTCTGTATCATGTTCATTCATTTGACAGCCATATGTACGAATGTAAAACTTTCTTCCTGCGCCAAAATTGCGGAACTCTTCAGGTAAGCCAAAATCTCGTTCAATTTTAACTTCTTCTTTCCCACGCTTTTTCGCCAATTTCAAGGAAGGTGGTTGGTATACACTTTCAAAGTATTTACTATAATCTTTCTCTTCTTTTTTCGTAGAGGAATTTGCTTGTCGACTTGCTAATCGTTGTTGCTCGTTCATCGGTAATCTCCTTTCACCCTTAACTATACACACTCTGTAGTCCATTTTAATGCGCTTAGACCCATCTCAATGATGTTAGATAGCTTGAGAGATAACTTGCCCTTTGAAACTTGAGTAATCGATCTAATCATCCGTAAGAATGAAGTCTTCCCCACACAAATAGACATTCCCTTTTTATTATTTCATCTTGTCCTATTGAAAAGCATATTGCTTTATCCCTATACACATTATCATAGTATAGAGCGTTTAGCCAACTTTAACGAAGAGGAAGCCTTATCCTATATTACATTTCACAGTTAATGAACATGCTATTTTTATACAACGATTTATATATTATTTTATCATTCTGAATTTTCTAAGTAAACAAATCTATTAATTATTTTTATTCACTCAAAAAGAAGGTTGCCAAGTGGCAACCTTCTCTCCGATCATTACATAAATTCAGCAACAAGCTCATCAAACATTTTCTGATCCATATTTAAATCAGCTTGCACTAAAGGCTTTTCACTATAGTCTTTTACAAGCTCTTGGTAAGAAGGCTGCTTTGTATTTTGATAAATTAAACCTGTTACTAACCCGTTCTTTTCCATTAATGTTTGCATAGCCATCATGCGGTTAGATGGATCATATCCTTCTACTGTACTTAGTTTCGTTAAATTCTCTTTAAACCAATCATAAGTATTTACTTTATTGTAAGTAACACATGGACTAAATACATTAATTAATGAAAAGCCTTTATGGTTAATACCAGCTTCAATAATTTGCGTCAATTCTTTTAAATCACTTGAAAAGCTTTGCGCCACAAATGTCGCACCAGCTGTTAAAGCCATTTCCATAACATTTAGTGATGGTTCAATTGAACCTTGTGGTGTACTTTTCGTTTTAAATCCAGCTTCACTACGTGGTGAAGTTTGACCTTTTGTTAATCCGTAAATTTGGTTATCCATTACGATGTACGTAATATCAATGTTACGACGAATAGAATGGATCGTATGTCCCATACCAATCGCAAAACCATCACCGTCACCACCGGATGCAATAACTGTTAAATCACGATTTGCCATTTTCACACCTTGTGCAATCGGAAGAGCACGTCCGTGAATACTATGCAAACCATATGAATTAATATACCCTGAAATACGACCTGAACAGCCGATACCAGAAATAACAGCTAGCTCATCTGGATTTAAACCAACGTTAGCTGCCGCACGCTGAATCGCAGCCTGCACCGAGAAGTCTCCGCAACCTGGGCACCAGTTTGGTTTTACACTGTTACGAAAGTCCTTAAATGTTGCCATTTAATACAACCCCTTTTTTACATTCGTTGTAAATCTCTTTCGGCAAGAATGGATTTCCATCGTATTTTAAAAGACTAGAAATTTTCTCACCATTGCCAAGATTCATTTTCATAATGTTAGCAAGCTGACCAGTTGCATTGTTTTCTACTACTACAACACGCTTCGCTTTTTTCACAAGTGGATCGATTTCAGCTGTTGGGAACGGATGAATTAAACGTACATGGGCATGGTTTACTTTCATTCCTTCTTGTTCCAAACGCTGCATTGCCTCTTCGATCGCACCACGAGTTGAGTTAAAGCCAACTAACAATACGTCTGCGTCATCATGCTTAGCATTTTTGTAAATAGGGGTATTAAACTGCAAGTTCGCCATTTTACGGAAACGTTTGTCCATTTGATCTTTACGATTTAACGCTGATTCAGATGGTTTACCCGTTTCATCATGTTCTACACCTGTAACATGGTGAATACCATTTTTCATACCAGGTAAAACACGTGGTGAAACTCCATCTTCTGTTACTTCATAACGCTTGAAGTATGCTTTATTTTCACGTTCTGGTAATTCTATTTCTAAATCAAGCTTACCGCGACGAATTTCAACTTTATCTAACTTAAGTGGTTCTACTGTTTGCTTTCCTAAAGAAAGCTGTAGATCTGTTAAGAAGATAACAGGCACTTGATATTCTTCTGCTAAGTTAAACGCTTCTACAATATCATAGAAAGCTTCTTCAACTGTACTTGGCGCCATTACGATTTTTGGAATTTCACCATGCGTTCCGTAAATCATAGCCATTAAGTCAGACTGCTCTTGTTTTGTTGGTAAGCCCGTACTTGGACCACCACGTTGTGTATCAATGATAACTAGTGGTGTTTCAGTAATACCTGCTAAACCAATTGCTTCCATCATTAATGAAAGACCAGGACCAGCAGATGCTGTTAATGTACGAACACCAGCGTAGTTTGCACCGATCGCCATTGTACAAGCTGCGATTTCATCCTCAGTTTGGATTACTGTTCCGCCGACTTTCGGTAACTTTTTAATTAAATATTCCATAATTTCAGATGCAGGTGTGATTGGGTATGCGGACATAAAGCGAGCACCACCAGCTACCGCACCAAATGCGATTGCGTCGTTTCCAATCATAAACATGCGTTTCTTACCATCAGCTTTTTCAAGTTGCATCATGTTTACTTTCTCACCAAGCAATTCTTTCATATATTGAGAGCCGCGTTTAATTGCTTCCATATTCTTTTGAACGACTTGCTCCCCTTTACGACCAAAGATTTCTTCAACAACCTCTAAATAAGCTGTTTCGTCTAACCCTAATACCGAACTAGATGCCCCAACAGCAACCATATTTTTCATTAATGATGTGCCTAACTCTGAAGCAATATCTGTAAACGGTATCACATATAGATTTACATCTGTATTATCAGGTATTGTTGGATTAAATTTCGCATCCGCAACTACAATTCCGCCCGGACGTAGTTCGTGGAAGTTAAAATCAATTGTTTCTTGATCAAAAGCAATTAAAATATCTAAATCATCTGAGATCGCGCGTACTTCTGTTGTACTTACACGAATTTTATTATTTGTATGGCCGCCTTTAATACGTGATGAGAAGTGGCGGTAACCGTATAGGTAATATCCTAATCGGTTTAATGCAATACAGAAGATTTCCCCTGTACTTTCAATTCCTTCACCTTGTTGGCCTCCAACTTTCCATGAAAGTTGACTAATCATCTCCTACACCCCTTTTGGCTGCATTCATTGTAGTGTATTTTTTTACAGTATTAGTTTAGCATTTTTTATGCAAATAAACTACAATGGACGCAAATTATGCCTCTTCTGATTTCCCTTAATCTTTAGTATAATGCTATTTCGTTCACCATTCTAGTATTAGGTCTTAAAAAAATCAATAAATTACCGCGAGTAAAATTTATTTTTTTCTGATTTTTTAGAAATTAATAATCAGAAAGTAATACGGTCAATAAAATTTTTATACAAAAAATGCTCTACCATTGATTCACTATACTTTTTACAAAGTTGGTTAATTATATTTTCATAATCCCTATATGCTTCTACACCTACAACAGTTTCTAAAATCCCATCAAAATCAGAACCAAACCCTATATTTTTCTCTCCACCTAATGAACAAATATATTCCACATGCCTTAATATATCTGCTATATTCGCTTGTCTTTCATTCGTTAAAAACTGTGGTACGAAAGTAATACCAATAATGCTATTTTTCTTTATAAGAGCTCTTATTTGTTCATCGGTTAAATTGCGTGGATGCCCACAAAGTTGATAACAGTTTGAGTGAGATGCAATTGGGTTTTCAGCAATTTCTATAACATCCCAAAAGCTTCTTTCATTTAAGTGAGACACATCCGTCCATAAATATAACGTATTAAGTTCTTGTACAACCTGTCTACCAAATGTAGTTAAACCTGCCCCACGTGCCTCTAGCGCTCCATCAGCTAACAGATTGGCATAGTTCCATGTCAATCCAAAGGAACGTACACCTAAGCGATAAAACAAACGTAATTTCATCGCTTCTTTTCCAATTGCTTCGCATCCTTCTAATGTTAATAATGCTCCAATCTCGTCCTGTTTTAGCATGTTAATATCGTTTTTTGTCTGAATAAACTTCATTCCTGGTAGCGATAAAATTTCATTATGAAAAATATCTATCATTTGCAGCGCAACTTCAAAACGATTTTCATACGCTACTGTTTCTGGTACATATATAGCAAAGCATTGTATACTTCCTTTTCTTTTCTTTAATTGTTCAAATGTAATATGTAATTGTGAATCGTTTTGAAAGTCTTTTTTCCCCTTTGCACTCCATAACTGAAAGAGTACATCGCAATGCGCATCAAAAATTTTCATTTTCATTCCTCCATTACAAAAACAACCTGTTTGCATACATGCAAACAGGTTGTTTCAACTTAACGAGGTTCTACAATTAATTTTATTGCTGTACGCTCTTCACCATCAATCATAATATCTGTAAACGCTGGGATACAAATCAAGTCCAAACCGCTAGGCGCTACAAATCCTCTTGCAATTGCTACTGCCTTTACCGCTTGGTTCAATGCACCTGCACCAATAGCTTGAATTTCTGCTGTTCCGCGTTCGCGAATAACACCTGCAAGTGCACCAGCTACAGAATTAGGGACCGACGTTGCTTTAACTTTTAATATTTCCATTCCGCGTTTCCTCCTCGTTTCTATAAAAAGTAATAGCAATTATTTCACTTTAACTTATATTCACGAGGAATGACACGTATTCCTGCTAAATTCCTGTAATTTTTCTAAAAAATTAAAATATAAAAAATTCTCTAACTTTTCATTAAAAATCAATCAAAAAACGGCTGGTCATCATTAATTAAAATACGCTCAATTTTCTTCGCTTTCCCTGTATTAGGATCCACATCAATTAACACTGCACTTAATTGCGTTCTACCATTCGTCACTTCAAAACGTACTGGTAAGTTCGTTAAAAACTTCTTCAATACCGCTTCGCGATCCATACCTAAAATCCCATCATATGGGCCTGTCATACCAACATCTGTAATATAAGCTGTTCCGCTTGGTAAAATACGATTATCAGCTGTAGGAACGTGTGTATGTGTACCTACTACCGCTGTAGCACGACCGTCTACGTACCAACCTAACGCCTGCTTCTCACTTGTTGTTTCAGCATGAAAATCAACAAAGATAATGTTTGTACGTTTTTTTGCAATGCTGATTAACTCATCCACTTTACGGAATGGACAATCGATTGGAGGAAGGAAAGTACGTCCTTGTAAGTTAATAACTGCAACTTCTGTTCCATTACAATTTACAAAGATAAGCCCTTTTCCCGGCGTCCCTTCTGGGAAGTTAGCTGGTCTTGCAAGATATTTTGCATCATCAATAAACTCAAATACTTCACGGTTATCCCAAGCATGGTTTCCAAGCGTAACCGCTTGTGCCCCGCACTCTAAAAAGTTTCGATATATTTTTTCCGTAATTCCACGTCCACCCGCAGCATTTTCTCCATTAATAATTGTTACTGTAGGTGTATATTTTTTCTTTAAAGCCGGTACGTACTGTTGAATCATGTCTCTACCAGGAGATCCTACTACATCCCCAACAAATAATATTCTCATATGTCTTACCCTTTCTATGTACTACATTTTTTATTACCATACTATAACTTGAAGCTATTTCCTTACAACAGTTACAATTTATCTATTATAAGTTTCTTTCACTTGCATACTGCTCATAAAGTGAAACTATAATCAGTGGGGGGTGTTCATCCCCACTGATTATTAGCCTTCACCAATCGGACGTTAACGCGGGATAAATAGTTTTCTTTATTTTACCCAATTCCAACACAAAAAAATAAAGTGGTGTTTCACCACTTTATTTTGCGTATTCCACTGCACGTGTTTCACGAATAACAGTTACTTTAATATGTCCTGGATAATCCAGTTCATTTTCAATACGTTTTCGAATATCACGAGCTAAACGATGAGCTTCTAAATCATCAATTGTATCTGGTTTTACCAGAATACGAACTTCACGTCCTGCTTGAATTGCGAAAGATTTTTCTACACCTTCATAAGACTCTGAAATCTCTTCCAACTTTTCAAGACGACGAATGTAGTTCTCAAGCGTTTCACTACGAGCTCCCGGTCTTGCAGCTGATAATGCATCTGCTGCAGCAACTAGAACTGCAATGATAGAAGTTGGTTCTGTGTCACCATGGTGAGATGCAATACTGTTTATTACAACAGGATGCTCTTTATATTTCGTTGCGAGTTCAACACCAATTTCAACGTGACTACCTTCTACTTCATGATCGATTGCTTTTCCAATATCATGTAACAGACCAGCACGTCTTGCTAGTTTTTCATCCTCACCAAGCTCCGCTGCCATAAGTCCAGTTAAGTATGCAACTTCCATAGAGTGTTTTAAGACGTTTTGTCCATAACTTGTACGGTATTTTAAACGACCTAAAATTTTAATTAAATCTGGATGTAAGCCATGAACACCCACTTCAAACGTTGTTTGCTCTCCGACTTCACGAATATACTCGTCCACTTCACGTCTTGATTTTTCGACCATCTCTTCAATACGCGCTGGGTGAATACGTCCGTCCTGTACTAGTTTATCAAGAGCGATACGAGCTGTTTCACGACGAATCGGGTCAAATCCAGATAGAATTACCGCTTCTGGTGTATCATCGATAATAAGGTCAATACCTGTTAACGTTTCTAACGTACGAATATTACGACCTTCACGTCCGATAATACGTCCCTTCATTTCGTCATTTGGAAGATTTACAACCGAAACGGTTGTTTCAGCAACATGATCAGCTGCACATCTTTGCATTGCAAGAGATAAAATCTCTTTTGCCTTCTTATCCGCTTCTTCTTTCGCGCGAACTTCACTTTCTTTTACCATAACGGCAATTTCATGAGAAACTTCACTTTCCACTTTACCAAGAATAATTGCTTTCGCTTGTTCGCGGGTCAGATTGGAAATGCGCTCTAATTCTGTTTGTTGCTTTTGAACTAACTCTCCCACTTTGCTTTCCAACTCTTCAATCTGTTGTTGTTTTGCTACAAGAGATTCCTCTTTCTTTTCTAACTGTTGCTCGCGCTTATCGAGCGTTTCGTCTTTACGATCAAGGTTCTCTTCTTTTTGCATTAAACGATTTTCTTGTTTTTGTAATTCGCTTCTACGGTCACGAATTTCTAATTCAGCTTCTGTACGAAGTGTATGAATTTCATCCTTTGCTTCTAAAAGCGCTTCTTTTTTAAGTGCTTCAGCATCACGATTCGCTTCGTCTAGAATACGTTTTGCTTCATTAGCTGCACCATTAATCTTCGCTTCAGCAATAGACTTTCGAACAAAAAAGCCAACAACTGCACCGACTGTTGCAAGCAAAATGGAGATGAGTATCCAAACTGTACTACTCATGATTTCACCTCCCCTTGCTATGAATGAAAAAAGACTGTCGGCATGTACATTGAATTACAACGTACAGCAAAGACCGTCGTCCCGCTTTTTTAAGGGACTTTCTTCATTTCACAATTAAAATGTCATATTATTATTTCGGCAAGATTTAAGTCTTACTCCGAATATTACTTCTCTTCTTGAGAAGAGTGTATCGTATATAAGAAAAAATATACATTCTCATTGTATCTATCGCAATTTTCATTGTCAAGCGTTGTCTACTTTTACTTTCTTTACCTTCAGCCCTGAATCTTATATAGATTAAAAAAACAGACGGCATATTATCCTGGAAAACCTTAGAAAATCCCAATTCATTCACTTAAAATATATAAATATTCCCCTTTACACATAGCCTTTTGGATAGAATAAATATTTTATCTCCAGCTATATACAACGCTTTCATAGTGGATTAAAAAATAAAAGACACGGGACCGTGTCTTTTATTTTTTAATCTTGACGAGTTGAATCTTCCGTGTCTTCAACACCAGAGTTTTCACCAATTCCGTGATGTTCACGAACAAAGAAGGCAATTTCCTCTCTTAAATCCGTATTCTCTTTTAAGAATTGCTTCGAATTTTCACGACCTTGTCCTAAGCGTTCTTCATTATAAGAGTACCAAGCACCGCTCTTTTGAACGATATCAAGTTCAGAAGCCATATCTAAGATTTCACCTTCTCTTGAAATACCTTCTCCGTACATAATATCAACTTCAGCAACACGGAATGGCGGTGCAACTTTATTTTTAACTACTTTTACTTTCGTTTTATTACCAACGATGTCATTACCTTGCTTTAATTGCTCAGCACGACGTACTTCAAGACGGACAGTTGAATAGAATTTCAACGCACGACCACCTGGAGTTGTTTCTGGCACTATCTATAGATTTTCCATTTCTATAGTCCGGACTATCTCTTCATCTCTTTGCAGAGAGCCTTGCACTTCCAGCAGTAGCCTATCATCTGCCGTACCCTACTCAGTTAACTAAAAGTCCTTTTCGGTAGTCTCTACACCTTCCCCATATAACTATGGAGCTTGGCACGGTATTACCCTAATAAAATGGTGGGCTTCACCGTTAGCAACTATATGAATAGTTACACCCTTAGGCAATAAGGTTCACAAGGTTTTTTAACATGCTATCACTAGCAAGGGAAACCCAGAGTAAACTCCTTAATCTTTTGCAAGACTTTTTCTTTATTTGCTAACTCTTCTTCATGTATAACGAGATATTTATAGCAGCTCTCTTGCATAAATAAAAGTTTTCTTTTATCTCGTTCTTTTATTTTTTTGAGTGAGTGTGCCCATTTCCCATGGACATCTAAACAATATTTTCTACCTAAGTAGAAATCAATAGACCACTTATCGATTCTTTTTTGCTTAATGAATGCCAGATCTAAACTTAACAACATCTGTTCAACTTGTTGTTCAAGTAAAGTATCATAGTTTTTCTTCCTGACCCTCATATTAAGTTCTTTTCTTCTTTTAGCAACACACGTATCGGATACGCCATACTTAACAGCAATTTCAACATGTGATAAATATGGATTTCTCAACTCTTGTTCAACTTCTGCGGTTTTAGGCAAGTAAATTTTCCTGTGTCTGGTTCTTTTAATTCCAAGTAACTTTAAAATTTCACCTACTCGCCTTTCATCAAGATTAATTTCTTGACCTATATCTCTCAATTTTCTATCCGCATGTATCACAATAAAATCCACTTGCCATTGTTCTATGTTTCGATAAGTTCTATTTCCAATTGTCACTGCCACTTTAATCTCTCCTTATAAGAAATTCCTTATAAAGACTTAGTCGAAGAAGACAAATAAAGATTCAAGTACATTACTTTGATTAAGCAACTTGTGGTTGATTTCCGAACATAACCCCAACTTTTTCACGAATTTGGTTGATAAAGATTGCGATTGTTTTTGATTTGTTGATTGCACCTGAAAGTTTACGAAGTGCTTGTGACATTAAACGTGCTTGTAAACCAACGTGAGAGTCACCCATGTCCCCTTCGATCTCAGCTTTCGGTACAAGAGCTGCTACAGAGTCAATTACGATAATATCAACCGCGCCACTTCGTACAAGTGCTTCTGCGATTTCTAGTCCTTGCTCCCCTGTATCAGGCTGTGATAATAGTAATTCATCGATGTTAACACCTAATTTTTGTGCATATACAGGATCCATCGCATGCTCCGCATCGATGAACGCCGCTTGTCCACCTTGACGCTGTACTTCCGCGATTGCGTGTAATGAAACTGTTGTTTTACCTGAACTTTCAGGTCCATAAATTTCAATAACACGGCCACGTGGGTATCCGCCTACCCCTAGTGCCACATCAAGTGCTAAAGAACCACTTGAAATTGTAGAAATTCTACGCTCCGCTTGTTCTCCTAATTTCATAATTGAACCTTTACCGAATTGCTTCTCTATTTGTTTTAACGCCATATCTAATGCCGCTTGACGATCGCTCATTCAAAATTCCTCCTTAACTAAATTGCTAATCTTATTATACCTATTTTCAATTCAATTTGCCAACAAAAATCGAACATTTATTCGATTTTTTTATTTTATATTGAATAAAACTAGGTTTTCCAACAAAAAAAGCTAGAAGAAATTTATATCTCTTCTAGCTTTTTAAATAAATGATAAAATCCATATTTTGTAGAGCGTTCTCTAATTTGTTGACGACTTCCACTTAAATTAAGCGAGAAGACTACAGCTGGTTCATCTTTAATCACCAATCCAATAAATACTGTTCCTGGCTCTTTATGTTCTGAAGCATCCGGTCCTGCCACCCCAGTGAAACTAATTCCGATATCTGCTTTTAACAGTTTCTTTACATTTTCAGCAAGATAACGAGCACACTGTTTACTAACCGCGCCGTCAGTGCGCAACACTTCTTCAGGTACATGTAAAATTTGTTGCTTCACATCATTTTGATAACAAATGACACCGCCTTTAAATACAGACGAAACACCAGCATTTTCTGTTACTTGATTTCCAAAAAGACCACCTGTTAAACTTTCTGCACATGCTAAAGTTAACCCTTTTTCCTTCAATAACCTTATTGCCTTGTAATGAAGGAAATCTTGGTCATATCCGTAGAAAAATTCTCCTACTCTTTCTAAAATCAAATCTTCCACATGCTGAATCAGTTTCTCCGCCTCATCAGCATCATGATGTTTAGCAGTTAAACGTAATGTCACTTCTCCATCATTTGCGAGTGGTGCAATGGTTGGATTCGTTTGACCATCAATCAAATCTTGAACTTTCACCTCTAATTGAGATTCCCCAATACCAAAAAAACGAAGAACACGAGAATAAATATTTTCCCCCGTTGTAATCTTACATAAAAAAGGCTCTACGTAACTTATATACATCGGCTTCATTTCTTTTGGTGGTCCTGGTAATAAAATATAAACTTTTCCGTTCTTATTTAACCCCATACCAGGCGCCATACCGTGATCATTCGCAAATACAGTCGATCCATTTAAAACGAGCGCCTGCTTTTTATTATTCTCTGTAAATTCACGGCCTGTACGCTTAAAATAATCGCTTATCGATGTTAATGCCTTTTCATCATACACAAGCTCTTCATCTAAACTAGACGCTATTGTTTCTTTTGTTAAATCATCTTTTGTCGGTCCTAATCCACCTGTAAAAATGAGCATATCAGCTCGTTCTTCAGCCAATTCAATTGCCTTCTGTAATCGCTTGTTATTATCCCCAACAACAGTATGGTAGTACACGTTAATTCCGATTGAAGCTAACTTTTCAGATAAAAACTGGGCGTTTGTATTTGCAATTTGTCCAAGTAATAATTCCGTTCCAACCGCAATAATTTCAGCATTCATCCCAATTCCCCCATAAGCTTCTATTTTGATTTTACAAAAGCATCTTTATTTTTCCAGAAATAATCCCACCCTGAAATAACGGTAAAGAATAATGCAATCCATATGAAAATATCTGCAACTGGAATATGAAGTAAATTTAACGGTACATCATGTAATAAGTATGCTGCAATCGCAATAATTTGTGTCCATGTCTTAATTTTCCCTAGCTGATTTGCTGCAACTACTTCCCCTGTCCCAGCAAGTACAAGGCGTAAACCTGTTACTGCAAACTCACGGCTTATAATTACAATAACGATCCAAGCAGGTACATATTGCATCTCTACCAACGTGATAAGTGCTGCAGAAACAAGTAATTTATCTGCTAACGGGTCTAGAAATTTCCCTAAATTCGTTACAAGATTATATTTTCTTGCATAATATCCATCAATCCAATCTGTAGCTGAAGCAATTATAAAGATTAGTGCTCCTACTAAATGTTGAATTGGTAAATTGACATCACCAATTGTATATGAGCCCCAGTTAAAGGGCGCTAGCATAATTACCATAAAAATTGGAATTAAGCAGATTCTAGATATTGTAATTTTATTTGGTAAATTCACAGCTATTCCTCCATCATGTCAAAAACATTTGTTCATTGAAAAAAGTCATCGAAGCGATGACTGTTATTGCGCAGCTTGCCCTATCCCTAGATTTTTAATCAAGAATTTCTGATGAAAATTCTCTTCAGGATTCAACGGGAATGTAACGACTTGGCCATTCAATTTAAATTCAACATTCGGTGCACTTCCTATATTAAGGTTTACCTCTTTCGCTGTTGATAAATCATATTTTTGGGTCTGGCCTGCCTGTAAAGTACCGCTAAAGATATCATTTCCTGCCTCATTTTTAATACCTATATAACTTGCGTCTTTTGTTGTAATTTCCAATTCTAACGCTTTATTATTATGAATTTCCAAAGTAGATGTTATCTTATCGGTTCCAACTAACTTAATTTCATTCTCACCAGTTGGCTGTCCTTTTTGTTCCTCTTTCTTTGGCTCTTCTTTCTTTGGTTCTTCTTTTTTAGGTTCTTCCGCTTTCACTTCATCTTTCTTCGTATCTAGCGGAGAATCTTTTGCTTTTTGAACTTCAATTTTCTCACCTTGAGCATTCGGAACTTGCCTATCATCTTTTCCAGTTAACGCTTGAATAACAAACCAGACTACCACTCCAAATGCGATTACTAACAACACAATCAAAATTTTCGGCATATGATCTGCAATTGGCCATGACGAAGATTTTTGCATTGTTTCTTGTGTTTTTTGTCCAGTTGATACTTGTGGAACTTCACGATTTTCAGATTGTGGTATCGTACTCTGATATTCTACAAGCAGTTCCTCTCCATTTAATCCAACAGCATCTGCATATTGTTTAATGAATGCACGCGCATAAAAAGCTCCTGGCAACACACCATAATTGCCTTCTTCAATCGCTACTAAATGGCGTTTTTGAATTTTTGTAATCTCATGCAGCTGATCAATAGATAAGCCTTTCGCTTCTCTTGCTTCTGTCAGCTTTTGTCCTAATTCCGTCACTACTAACACCTCAATATTTCTTTAAAAGTCGAACATAGAGAAATTATTTTGCGTACCTTGCTCAATTTCATCTACTAAATTATATTGAATTTCTTCATCATAATCATTACGCAATTCGATAATATAATCAAAATCATCCAATGTGTATTCTGACTGACTCACAAACACATCCGGATGTTCCACAACTTTCGTTGCAGGCAATCTCATGATTTCACGAACGAGTTGCCAGTGTCTTTCATTGGCACGCTTTGTCGACACAATTCCATCTAGTATGAAAATATTATCGTCGCTATACTCATCTTCAATCAATTGGCTACGAACAGTTTGCTTAATGAGAGTAGATGATACGAATAACCATCTCTTATTTGCACAAACACTTGCGGCAACAATAGATTCTGTTTTTCCGACACGAGGCATTCCTCGTATCCCAATTAATTTATGACCTTCTTTTTTCATTATCTCCGCCATAAAGTCTACAAGTAATCCTAGTTCATCACGCACAAATCGAAATGTTTTCTTATCATCTGCATCTCGTTGTATGTACCTACCATGTCTAACTGCTAGCTTATCTCTAAGCTTTGGCGGACGATATTTCGTTACCGTTATATTATCCATCGTATTTAAAATTGATTCAAGTCTAGAGATTTGTTCTTGATTATCACACATAAGCAAAAGTCCGCGTCGTGCATTATCTACACCATTAATTGTGACAATATTGATGCCAAGCATACCGATTAACGAAGAAACGTCACCAAGTAAGCCAGGTCGGTTTTTATGTATTTCATATTCAAAATACCATTCAATCATCCAAGATCACTCCCCCACGCTTACTTTACACCTACGTACTATATTATATGATTTCACCTTAATAGGGAAGCTAAATGTATAATCTATTCCTCCTAATTATTATACAAAAAAAGTAGAGAGGAGCTTCTCCTCTCTACTTTTACTTATGTTGTACAAACTTCACCATTAAATTTGCGATTGTATGTTGCTCTTGTTCATCAGCAACTTTCCAAAGCTCAGACAATAATTTTTCTTGATCGTTGCGCGCTTCTACTTCATTTGCTAAATAATCACCAACACGAAATGCCATATCTGATACGGCACCACCATCAAGCCCTTTTCCCCCCGCTTGTTCTAAACGTTCTCCTAAAAAGCTCTTCCACTGATCAAAATTATCTAACACTGACATGTTTAAGCACCTCACTATTGAGTAATAGAATCATGCTTAATTTGTGCATTTTTTTATTTTTTATGTAAGAAATTTTTAGCAATGCCAACCGCCATTGACTCCAATAATTTGCCCCGTAATATAAGAAGCTCCTGGCGAAACAAGGAAAGAGATTGTTTTTGCTACCTCTTCGGGTAGTCCTATTCTACCTAATGGAATATCTTCAGCAATTTCATTTTTATCATCTTCTGAAAATACATTTAACATTTCTGTTTCAATCGCACCTGGCGCTACCGCATTAACGCGCAATCCACTTAAAGAAACTTCTTTCGCTAAAGCCTTCACATATGAATTTTGTGCACCTTTCACCATTGAGTACAGCACCTCACAAGACGCTCCTATTTGCCCCCAAATAGATGAAATAATGACAACATTACCACTTCTCCGCCCGATCATTGGTGGAAGCGCCATCGATAGAAGTCTATATAAACTCTTTACTTGAAGCTCCACCATATAATCTAATTCTTCATTCGTAACATCTGTTACTAATCCAAAGATACTCTTTCCAGCTGCGTATACAATAACATCAATAGGATGTTCGATTTGTCCCCACAATTTCTCCGCTCCATCGATAGAAGCTAAATTTGCTTGCACAGGAATCACTACATCAAATTCCTTTTGTAACTCCTTTACCTTCTCTTCGCTTTTATTGTAATGAATATAGACTGTGTAACCATCCTCAATTAACTGTTTCGAAATAGCAGAGCCAATCCCTCCGCTTCCTCCAGTTACTAATGCATACTTTTTCATAAATTCCCTCTCTTATCTTTTATGTATAAATAAATAATACCCTCATCTTACCATTTGGCAATAACCAAACGTTAGATGAGGGATATAGATACTGCGTTTTTCATTCACATATTACTTCACTTTTTTGGTAACACTTGGCAGACACTCATTTTCTCTTCAATTAATAATGTTTTTGCTGCTTGTTGTAGGTCTTGAACAGTTAATCCTTCTAACACTGTAAGAGCATCAAATAAACTAGATTCATTAAACGCATATCGTGTAAACTGATTTGCAATATATTCAGGTGAATTCAACGATCGTAAAAATCCGCCAATTTTCTTTTTCTTCACCCGTTCCAGCGCAGTCTCATCTAACTGATCATAATTCGTTTGTAGTAAAATACCTTTTAATTGTTCTGCCAATTCATCAGGTTGCTTCGTATCTCCACCAACCATTGCAAAACCGAAGTTATTTTCTTCTGTATAGTCATACGAGAACGAATCATCAATAAGACCTTCATTATATAAAGATTCGTAATGAACTGACCCTTTTCCAAATAAATAATCTAAAAGTAATGTAAGCGCAATTTCTTGTTTTAAAAGGGCTTGCCCTTTTTCTTTTAAATTCGTTGCCTTAATACCAACTAAACATTTTGGAGTTTGGACAGGCATTGAAATAATCTTTTTCTTTTCATTTACTTCTTCTGGTTCCTCTTCAAAAGAGCGAACGATTTCCGGTTGATTTTCGTAATCTTTTTTCGCTTGATTTTCACGAACTAAATCCATTGTTTTTTCAGGATCAATCGCTCCAACAACAAATAATAACATGTTGCTCGGATGGTAAAAAGTCTCATAACATTCATACAGTAGGTCTTTTGTAATTTTACTAATAGACTCAATCGTCCCTGCAATATCAATTTTAATTGGATGTTTCACAAACAAACTATCGATTAACCCAAAGTATAAACGCCAGTCTGGGTTATCTTGGTACATTTGAATTTCTTGACCGATAATACCTTTTTCTTTTTCAACCGTTTTTTCAGAGAAATACGGTTCTTGTACAAAGTCTAACAACGTATTTAAATTGCTTTCTACATTTGATGTACAGGAAAAGAGATAAGCGGTTCTTGTAAAAGATGTAAAAGCGTTCGCTGAAGCACCTTGTTTACTAAACAATTGAAACGCGTCATGGTCCTCTTTTTCAAACAATTTATGCTCAAGGAAATGAGCAATTCCATCTGGTACACGAGTCATGTCTTCTTTTCCAAGCGGAACAAATGTATTATCAACAGAGCCGTACTTCGTCGTAAATGTTGCAAATGTTTTGTTGAAGCCTTGTTTCGGTAAGATATATACGTCTAATCCATTCGGAAGTTTTTCATAATATAGCGTCTCTTTTAATTGCTCATACACAATTTTCTCCATTTATTCTCCCTCCGTTCCATGTAAAAAGTAAATTGTATCTAGTTCAATATTATTAGCAACTTTCACAATCTCTTCTTTCGTCACGCTTTCTATGCCCGTTAGCCATTCTTCAACTGGACGCGTATGCTCTGAGATTACCCCGTGATAAAGCATTTCAACAAAACCACGTGGTGTATCGATTGCCTCTAAGATTTGATTTTGAATTACACTTTTCGTTTGCTGAATCTCTTCCTCTGAAAAATCACCGCTTTGCATTGCTTTCATCTGTTCTTTAATAATTTCAACAGCTTTTTCAAAGTTCTTCGCTTCAATCCCAGACATAACGAAGAGCAAACCTTTATGACTTTCAAATCTCGATGCTGCATAGTACGCTAAACTATTTTTTTCACGGACATTTACGAATAACTTCGAATGAGAAAACCCTCCAAATAATCCGTTAAACAATTGTAATGCAAAATAATCTTCATCTTTATACGTAATGAATGTGCGATAGCCGATATTTAATTTACTTTGCTTTAGTTCTTGTTTTTCAACAATTTCTTTTTCTTCATTATTTCGTTTATGAAGAAGTACATTTCTTTCTTTCCTAGCGCGAGGTGAAATCGAAAAATACTTATTTACAAGCTCCACAGCATCTTCTGAAATGTCACCAATGATATATAAATCCATTTCATCTTCAGCTAACGCTTTTTGATAATATTGATACAAACTTTCATTTGTAATAGAAGCAACACTCTCTTTTTTCCCATTTGCACTTAAGCGATATGGTTCTACTTTGCACATTTCTTCAATTAAACGCTCGTTTGCATAACGCATTTTATCATCATAAGTAGCTTCAATTCGTTGCAAGAGTGCTCGTTTCTCACTTTCTACAATAGAAGATAGAAAACCGTCCCCTTCTGTTGCTGGATTTAAAACAATATCAGATAACATAGAAAGCGCCTTTTCAAATAACGGTGGTGCATCGCGTAAATATGTTTCATTTGCAATGTCTACATAAATAGAGATGATATGGTCTTCCCCTTTTTTACTTACATCTACCGCTAAAGAAGATCCATATAATTCTTCTAAATATTGACGAAGACGAATTACAGAAGGCAGTTTTTCTGTCGCACTTTGCAATACGTACGGCAATAGAGCACGCTCTGTCACCGTCTCCTCATTTAAAGGTGCTTTAAAACGAAATACAAAGGTATTTGTTTTAAATTTATCAGTCGGAATAATATGTACTCGCAAGCCACCTAATTCATGCAGTTGCTGTTCCATTAGTTTCATTAATAGCCCTCCTTTACGTATGTAGGAATATTCCTCTTCAATATACAGTTTTTAGAAATAAAAAATCAACTTTTCTTCCTTATTATGCTTACATTTGAGTCTTTCTAAAAACTTTAATATGTAAGGAACATAGTAAAATTCCGTATTAAATATATTCTATGTAAAAAAGCCCGCACTAATGTGCGAGCTTTTCTTATACTTTCTAAATACTCATCGTTTTCCTTTTTCATAAGGCGTTCCTAATGCTTTCGGAGCTTCAGATCGTCCTACAAAACCAACAAGTGCTAATATTGTAAATACATACGGTAATATCGTTAAGAATACACTTGGAATTTCTTTTAATACAGGAATGGTACCACCTGTTATCCCAAGTGATTGAGCAAATCCGAAGAACAGCGCTGCTCCAAGAGCACCAAGTGGATTCCATTTACCAAAGATCATAGCTGCTAGCGCCAAGAAACCTTGTCCAGTAATTGTAGCACCTGAGAAGTTACCAGAAATCGACATTGCGAAGACCGCACCACCGACTCCTGCAAACATTCCAGATATACAAACTGCAATATAACGCATTTTATATACATTAATCCCCATCGTATCTGCTGCCATTGGATGTTCACCAACAGCACGAAGACGAAGGCCGAACGGCGTTTTATAAATAATGTACCAAACAACAAAAGCTAAAATAATAGCAATATACGATGTTAACGGTACATTTGAGAAAAAGATTTTCCCGATTACCGGAATATCCGAAAGTCCTGGAACATCGATTTTTTCAATTCGGTATTGAATAAAATCAGTCTGTCCTTTACCAAAGATTTTCTTAATCGCAAATACTGTTAAACCAAGGGCCAAAAAGTTAATCGCTACCCCGCTTACTACTTGATCCGCGCGGAATGTAATGGATGCTACTGCGTGAAGAAGTGCAAATAACCCACTACCAATAGCTGCAAATAATAGTGCAATCCAAGGAGTCATTGCTCCCCACGTATCACCCATTAATAACGTTGTAACGATACCAGTAAATGCACCAAATAACATTAAACCTTCTAATGCTATATTTACAACTCCAGAACGTTCACTGAACACTCCACCTAACGCCGTAAAAATAAGTGGCGCTGCCGTATATAACGTACCAGTCACAAGAATGGCTAAAACATCTAAAAAGCTCATTTATTTTCCCTCCTTGCTCATGCGTGTAAGTGCCCAGCGTAAAACATAACTGCAAGCAACAAAGAAAATAATACATGCGATAATAACATTAATTAACTCAGAAGGTACATCTGCTTCAAAATTCATTTGTGGGGCTGCACTTTTCAAACCACCGAACAGTAAAGCCGATAATAATATACCAAATGGATTATTCCCTCCAAGAAGAGCTACCGCAATCCCATCAAATCCAATACCTGTAAACGAAGACATCGCGGTCATGTTTTGGAATGTACCAAGCCCTTCCATAGCACCACCAATCCCTGCAAACGCACCCGCAATCGTCATAGATAGCACAACATTTCGAGAAACTTTCATCCCCGCATACTGAGAAGCATGTTGATTAAATCCAACAGATTTCAATTCGTATCCCAATGTCGTTCTATCCAATAAGAACCACATAATAATCGCAATTAAAATCGCTACGATAATTCCCCAGTGCAAACGAGAACCATCCGTTAAAGAAGATAACCATTCAGAAGATAAAGAAGCACTAGATTTTATGTCATACGATTTCTCATTCGCCTCATGTAAAAAGCGCTTAATTAAATCATACGTCACATAAAGTGCAATATAATTCATCATGATTGTTACGATTACTTCATTTACTTTAAATTTCCCTTTCAAATATCCCGGGATAAATCCCCACAAACCACCAGCTATCGCCGCTACTAAAATTGACAACGGAATATGTAAAATTGCCGGTAATGATACTGCATATCCAAACCAAACAGCAGCAAGCCAACCAACTAATAATTGCCCCTCTACTCCGATGTTAAAAAGACCTGTACGGAATGCAAATGCCACAGAAAGTCCTGCTAACACAAGCGGAATCATCGTACGTAATGTCTCACCAATTGCTTGCGGATTTCCAACCATTCCTTCCCAAAGCGCTGCATACCCAACAATTGGATCATATCCACTAACTAACATTACAATGGCACCAACAAGTAAACCAAAAATAACGGATAATACAGGAACTAAAATGTTAATTGTTCGCTCCGTTAAAAATTTTTTAGCCATTTGTATTCACCTTCTCTTTCTCCGTTCCGCCAGCCATCAACAAACCAAGCTGTTGTTCATTTGTTTCTTTCGCATCGACAATTGCTACAATTTTCCCTTCATATATAACAGCAACTCGATCACTTACATTCAAAATTTCATCCAGTTCTAGCGATAGAAGTAATACTGCTTTCCCATTATCTCTCTGCTCGATTAATTTTTTATGAATAAATTCAATCGCACCTACATCTAAACCACGTGTTGGCTGTGCCGCAATTAATAAATCCGGATTACGATCCACTTCACGTGCGATAATTGCCTTTTGCTGGTTTCCACCAGATAGTGCGCGAGTTAAGGTTTGTTCACTAGGTGTACGTACATCAAACTGTTCAATAAGCTCTTTTGCTTTTTGTGTGATTTTACTAAAGTTTAAAATCCCTTTCTTTGAGAATGGGTTTTTATAGTACGTTTGCAAAACTATATTATCTCTAACAGAAAAATCAAGCACAAGCCCGTGTTTATGACGGTCTTCTGGAATATGACCAATTCCTTCCTCTGTAATTCTTCGAACAGGCCAATTCGTTATTTCTTTTCCTTTAATTGCAATAGAACCTGACTCAACTTTTCGTAAACCAGTAATTGCCTCTATTAATTCACTTTGTCCATTTCCATCAATCCCTGCAATACCAACGATTTCTCCTGCACGAACAGTTAAGTCAAGGCCTTTTACAGCAGGTAATTGGCGTGCATCATGAACGACAAGATTCGCAACAGACAGAACCTCCTCTTTCGGTTTGGCCCCTATTTTTTCTGTTTTAAAATTCACTTGACGTCCGACCATTAATTCTGCAAGTTTATGTTCATCCATTTTCGCAACGTCAACTGTACCAATTCCTTTACCTTTACGAATAATTGTGCAACGATCGCAAACTTCCATAATTTCTTTTAATTTATGTGTAATAAGAATGATAGATTTTCCTTCTTGCACAAGCTTTTTCATAATTTGAATCAACTCATGAATTTCTTGAGGAGTTAACACTGCAGTCGGTTCATCGAATATTAAAATCTCCGCACCACGATAAAGCGTCTTTAATATTTCAACCCTTTGCTGCATCCCAACCGAAATATCTTCAATCTTTGCATTTGGATCAACAGCTAAACCGTACTGTTCAGATAATTGTTTAATTTCTTTTGCAGCCTCTTCAACAGCTATTTTCCCTTTTCTCTTCGGCTCATTTCCAAGAATGATATTCTCTGTAACTGTAAAATTATGAACAAGCATAAAGTGCTGATGGACCATCCCAATTCCAAGGTCATTTGCTATATTCGGATTTGTAATTTTTACAGGGTTTCCTTTAATTTTAATTTCGCCCTGTTCTGGTTGATACAAACCGAACAGTACATTCATCAACGTTGATTTCCCTGCACCATTTTCTCCAAGTAAAGCGTGTATCTCTCCCTGTTTTACTTGCAGCGTAATATCATCATTCGCTACAATGCCTGGGAATACTTTTGTAATATTGTTCATCTCAATTACGTATTCCATTTTGTTCCTCCTTCTAGCAGGGAACACTCCCTAATTACACTCTATTAAAAGTATTTTTATATATACAAAGGTTAGTTCTAAGAACTAACCTTTGCTATTGCTCTATCATTATTTCTTTAGAGCAGCTTCGTATGCTTTATATTCATCATCAGTCGCAGGTACTTTAATTTCACCAGCAGTGATTTTCTTCTCAAACTCTTCTACTTTTGTTAAAATTTCTGGGTTTACTTTTTTCACATTATCAGTTGATTTCGAGATACCAACACCATCATCTTTTAAACCAAACTCTTCTACTTTACCGCCTTTTAACTTACCATCTTTCGCTTCTTGTGCTACTTTTGCAACTGCAATATCAACACGTTTCACCATAGAAGTTAAAGTTACGTTTTCAGGCATACCTTCTTGATTTTGGTCACGGTCAACACCGATTACCCAAACATTTTCACCTTTTTTCTTACGGTTTTTCGCTTCTGTGAATACACCGTTACCAGTTGCACCTGAAGCATGGTAAATTACGTCAACGCCTCCACCGTACATTGCTGAAGCTAATATAGATCCTTTTTCTGGCTTATCAAATGCATCAGCATATTGTGATACGATTTCGATATTTGGGTTTACTGCTTTTGCACCAGCTTTGAAACCTGATTCAAATTTTGTAATTAATGGACTCTTCACGCCACCAACAAATCCAACTTTATTTGATTTTGTTGTCATTGCTGCTACAGCACCAACTAGGAATGAACCTTCATGGTCTTTAAATGTAATACTTGTTACATTCGGTTCTTTCACAACAGTATCTACAATTGCAAATTGCTCTTTCGGATATTGTTTTGCAACCTTTTCAATCGAGTCTTGCATTAAAAATCCAATACCAAACGTTGTATTATAATGATCTTTCGCAAATTTCGTTAAATTCGGAATGTAATCAGCATCTTTACTTGATTGAAGGTAACGATATCCTTCATTTTTCTTTAAATCGTTGTCTTTACCAAATTTCGTTAAACCTTCCCAAGCTGATTGGTTGAATGATTTATCATCAACGCCCCCAACATCTGTAACCATACCAACCTTAAACTCTTTATCCCCTTTTTTGTCACTATCCGCTTTATCCGAGTTACCACATGCACCTAACACTGTACTTGCTGCTAACGTTAACGATAATAAAAGACCTGTTTTTTTCTTCATACTAGAAACCCCTCCTGAAATGTTTTGTCTAATGATTCATACGCTGCTGTCCCTTACTTCTTGCTGTCACCTCCCTAAAAAGGAACTTCCCTACATACGTTTTCTTAATACGTGGAAGCTAAACTTATCAGCTCTAAAGTAATTAATAGAATATAAGATTGGCTCATCATTTTGATCATAGTGCATTTGTTTTAAAACTAGCAGTGCCGTTTCAGGTTCACATTCTAAAATCGGTGAAATTTTCGAGTGATAACCAATCGGTTCAATGTGAGCAACTGCGTATGTGATACGCTTGTGCGTATTATTATGTATTACTGTAAGCAGCGATTCCTCATTGTATCCCGATAAATCTGGTAATATCTCTTTTGCTAGTTTATCAATGCAATATACAACTGGTTCCCCATCCGCTGTACGAACACGTTCAATCATTACTGCGCTAAAACCATCTTCACAATTAAATTTCTCTTTTTCTTCTTCTGTTAAAGTTGTTGTAGATGATGATAAAAAGATTGTTCCTGGTGTTTTCCCCACACTAGAAATCATATCTGTAATACTAGAAAGTTGCTCTATTCCAGAAGAAAATAACGGCTTCGCATTTACAAATGTCCCTACACCATGTCTACGAATAACAACATTTTCTTCTTCTAAAATACGTAGTGCTTCCCTTAAAGTTGCCCTACTTACACCAAGTTCTTTCGCTAGATCAAACTCTGAAGGTAACTTTTGTTTTTCTTTGTAAGCCCCATCTTTAATTTTTCCTTTGATGTGATCAATCACCCGCAAATATAGGTGACGACTATCGGATTTTACTGACATAAGACTCCCCCGCATTTCAATTATTCGACCTCTGATGTAAGACTTCTTTTCTCTTTTTTCAACTTACAACATAGTATAATTACTAAATACTAAAAATAAGCGTAATTATCGAATAAATATTAATAATTTTTCAAGATGAAATTTTCACACTTTATTCCATAAAAAAAACTTTGCACCATAAACATTCCTCATATCGAGAAAAAGTTCGGCACAAAGATTCCTTACATCCTTTGTTACACACTTTTCCCCTCATAGTCTAGCAATTCATGGTTGCCAGGTAGAAACTTATGGACCTTATCTCCAAGATTATATGAGGTAGTGGTTCTTTTCGAAGTAATCTTACCACTTGCTCCCATATGTGTCAACAGAATTCAACATTTTTCTACATTAAATATCGAACGTTTAGAAAATCAAAACGATAAGCATTCGTATTCTAAAGAGCCCTCCGTTATGTAAGCACTTTCTTTTCTGTTGACTATAGTATATAACAAAAACAGCATATAAAAAAGCCTAATTGTAAAAACAATTAGGCTTTTTTTAAGAACTTTTTTCTTGCACATCTTTAATGAGTACTCCCCTTGGTTTACTACCTTCATAAGGACCTACTACACCATTCATTTCCATGGCATCAATTAAACGAGCTGCTCGCGTATATCCTACCCTAAATCTACGTTGTAACATAGAAACAGATGCTGTTTGCATTTCTACTACAAGCTGAACCGCTTCATCGTATAATTCATCTTCTACTTCCTGCTTTGTTTCAGGAACATCTTGCGGAATCATATCCTCTTGATATTGCGCTTTTTGCTGCGCAATAACAGATTCTACGACTCTCTCAACTTCATCATCTGATAAAAACGCCCCCTGTACACGAACAGGTTTCGATGCACCAATTGGTATGAACAACATATCTCCACGACCTAGCAACTTCTCTGCACCACCACCATCAAGAATCGTTCGAGAGTCTATTTGGGAAGATACAGCAAATGCAATACGCGATGGAATATTCGCTTTAATAACACCCGTAATAACATCAACTGACGGACGCTGCGTCGCAATAATTAAATGAATACCAGCAGCACGTGCCATTTGTGCTAAACGCATAATC
Source organism: Bacillus sp. JJ783 (assembly GCF_036963225.1). NCBI lineage: Bacteria > Bacillati > Bacillota > Bacilli > Caryophanales > Bacillaceae > Bacillus > Bacillus sp. JJ783. The sequence continues at coordinate 32,408 of NZ_JBALMG010000107.1, forward strand.
GCATCTTCTACATCCGAAGAAGCAACCATCATTAAATCAGCTAACTCGTCCACAATCACCACAATATATGGTAATTCAGGTTGTTTCGCTTCCGATTGGCTATTATGTTCTTTAATATAATCGTTATACCCTTCAATGTTACGCGTACCGCTATGCGCAAATAATTCATAACGACGCTCCATTTCACTCACAACTTTCTTCAAAGCCTGTGACGCTTTTTTCGGATCAGTTACAACTGGTGTTAATAAGTGCGGAACACCGTTATATACATTTAACTCTACCATTTTCGGATCAATCATCATCAATTTTACTTCATGCGGTTTCGCACGCATTAAAATACTTACAATAATTCCATTAATACATACACTCTTTCCACTACCAGTCGCACCAGCTACTAATAAATGGGGCATTTTATTTAAACGTGCCAATACAGCCTCTCCTGTAACATCACGTCCAAGACCGATTAATAACTTCTCTTCTGGATGGTTATTCGCCTTTGAATCAAGAACTTCTCTCAGCGTTACCATAGAAACTTCTGAATTCGGAACCTCGATCCCTACAGCTGATTTCCCGGGAATAGGTGCTTCAATACGAATGTCTTTCGCTGCTAAAGCAAGCGCCAAATCATCACTTAAACTAACAATTTTACTTACCTTTACTCCCATATCAGGATACACTTCATACTTCGTAACTGCAGGACCTCTATGTACTTTTGTTACTTTCGCTTTCACACCAAAACTTTGGAATGTACGTTCCAATTTACGAGCATTTTCATAAATTTCCGCATTTTCATTTGTAACTTGCTTATTTTGGGGAAACTTTAATATATCAAGCGAAGGAAGCTTATAATCTTTATTTTCCACATTAGAAAATTGCATAGGAGGTGCTTTCGTTTCACCTTCTAGCGATTCAACGATTTTTTCTCCTCGTTTCTTTTGAAGTTGTTCTTCTGGCGCAGGCGGAACTGCCTCTTCAATAAACGGAGGAGTGATTAACTCATTTTCTTCTATCTGCTTTTCCGTCTCTTCACGTACTGGATAATTCTCAGTAAAATTCGAAATAATTGGTGGACCAATTTCTATTTCTTCTACTGGCTCAATAGCTTCTTCTTGTTCAGCAACACGTTCATGCCTCTTGCTTCTTGTTGTTTTTTTCTTTTCAGTTTGCTCGGCGACCCTTTGAGATTTCCAATCTTTATAATCCCCTTGCATTACTTGAAATTGACTTCTAAGAATTCTCCCTACCGGAGCAAGTACTTCTCCAATATGTTTATTTGTTATACAAAGTATTCCAAGAATAACCAAAATAATTCCAATGATATATGCCCCTACTTCGTCAAATAAGAAGTAGCACGTTGCGAACATCAGTGCACCGAACATACCACCACCTAAATGAACACTATCCGGGCCCTTTTTCATTTCAAGGAAGAAGTAATCTTTTGTACTAACAATTACAGAAGTATTTTGCACAGCTCCATCTTTCGTAAGAAGGTTAAATAATGTAATATGACTAAACATTAATATTGCTAGTACAATTAAATAAACACCTATTAACCGTTTATTTAAAAGGTTTGGCCATCCACGCTTTATTACAAATGCAACAGATAAAGCTATTACACCTAACACACCAATTATGTACCACTCACCAAAGAAGAAGCGAAAAAATAACACAAACGATTTACCTACAACACCTAGCTGTAAAATCGTAATAATTGAAAGTGCAAAAAGAGTCAACCCGACGATTTCATAATACAAAGTTGGCTTTATCGTACGTCTTGCCTTTGCCTTCGTCCCTCTTTGCTTTTGTTTTGCCATTTCTTCACCTCGTGTTCTAAAAATTAAGTACAACTTCCTTATAAAAAAGTTCTACTTATATGTCTTTCTCTCTATTTTTCAGGTCTTTATATCTTCTATTTTTACACTTCTTGTAAAATGTTAAATAAACAGAAGAAAGCAGCCTACTCATGGCTGCTCAACCGGCTTGTTTTGTATATTATACCATAGCTCCTAAACAAAATCCTTCTTTTTGCTAAAAGGTAATTTTCTGTCCAGGCTCAAAATCTAGGTAGTGAGACGGATTCGTACTTAATACACGTACAATAGAGTAACATTGATTATCCTCCTCAGAAACCACTAATTCCACGCCATTTATATTCACAACTTTTTGGCTTTCGCATTGTGAATAATCAGCCGGATACACAAGTTGCTCTGGCATAATTGTATATAAAATCATTGTAGCATTGTCCCCTCTGCACTATTATCCGTGCGTTCATCAATTAATTCGTTTAATTTTCGAAGTGCGCTACCAATACCACCGACATTATCTATAAGACCATACTTCACTGCATCCCCACCTATTACATTCGTCCCAATATCTCGCGTCAAATTTCCTTTTGCAAACATAAGCTCTTTAAAACGATCTTCCGTTACTTTCGAATGCTTTGTCACAAATCGAATGACTCTTTCTTGCATTTTATCCAAATACTCAAATGTTTGCGGCACACCTATAACAAGACCTGTTAAACGAATCGGATGAATTGTCATCGTCGCTGTTTCGGCAATAAATGAATAATTAGTCGAGACCGCAATCGGTACACCGATTGAATGCCCTCCTCCTAAAACAAGAGATACAGTTGGTTTTGAAAGCGAAGCCACCATTTCAGAAATCGCTAACCCAGCTTCAACGTCACCTCCAACTGTATTTAATATTAACAGTAAACCTTCAATTTTCGGATTTTGTTCAATCGCGACAATTTGCGGAATGATGTGTTCATATTTTGTTGTTTTATTTTGTGGTGGCAACTGAATATGACCTTCCACCTGCCCAACAATTGTTAAGCAATGAATACGCGATTCATTCATTTGTGGTACATTCGTCTGTCCAAGTTGCTGAATTTTCTCCACTATAGAAGCCTCTTTTGGAACTTCTTTCGGCTCAGCTTCTTTTTCTTCATTTGTATAACGATCACGTTCTGTCATATCGCATCCCCTTTCACTCGTATATAACTATTATTTCTTAAGTTATAAATTTCATTCGATAGGGTTAAAAAAGAAAAAGATCACCTGTAAAGGTGACCTTCTTTATACTTCCATAATAATCGGTAAAATCATTGGCTTTCTCTTCGTTTCTTCGTACAAGAACTGCCCTAATAATTCACGAATATTTTGTTTCAACATAGACCATTCAATTGTATACTCTTTAATTGATTGTTCAACAATCATACGTACAATATCTGTGGATCGTTCGATTAATGCTTCTGATTCACGAACATATACAAAGCCGCGTGAAATAATTTCTGGACCAGAGATTATTTTCTTTTCATCCTTACCTAGTGTTACAACAACAACTAAAATTCCATCTTGAGATAACATCTTTCTATCTCGAAGAACGATGTTACCGACGTCACCTACACCTAATCCATCAATTAAAACATTGCCAGCTTGCACTTTACCAACTAATTTTGCTTCATCGTCACCAAAAGCAATTACATCACCTTTTTCTACGATAAAGATATTCTCTCTCGTAATACCTACATCTTCCGCTAAATATGCATGTGCTTTTTGCATACGGAACTCACCATGTACGGGTACAAAATACTTTGGCTTCATTAAATTTATCATCAGCTTTAATTCTTCTTGGCTACCGTGACCTGAAACGTGGACTTTTCTTTCACCGTAATAAATAACCTCAGCCCCAGATCTAAATAACAAGTCAATAATTTTTGATACAGATATTTCATTTCCTGGAATTGGAGAAGCTGCAATAATAACAGTATCACCTTTACGAATTGAAATTTGTTTGTGAGCTTGCTTCGCCATTCTAGAAAGTGCTGCCATCGGTTCCCCTTGACTACCAGTCGTTAAAATAGCTACCTTTTTTTCCGGGAAATTGTCTATTTCTTGTAATGAAATAACCATACCTTCTGGAACATCTAAATAACCAAGACGTCTTGCAATATCTACCACTTTTACCATGCTACGTCCTACTACTGCTACCTTCCTTCCAGTTTCAGCAGCTGCATCAAACACTTGTTGAATACGATGTACATTGGAGGCAAATGAAGCAACAATAATACGTCCTTCTGAACTATAGAATACTTTAGAAATCTCTATACCAACTTCTTTTTCCGAACCTGTATAACCAGGACGTTCAGCGTTTGTACTATCAGATAACAAGCAAAGCACACCTTCATTTCCAATTTGCGCCATTTTCCCAATATCTGCTCCACTATTTCCGATTGGAGTTTGATCAAATTTAAAGTCTCCTGTATATACTACAGCACCTTTTGATGTATGGAAACAAACACCCACAGAATCTGGAATACTATGTGTCGTTCCGAAGAATGACACAGTTGTTGAATTAAACTCTACTGTTGAATTCGAGTCAATTGTTTTTAAGTCTACACGGCCTAACATTCCTGCTTCGCCAAGCTTTTCTTGTATAAGTCCTACCGTTAATTTCGTCGCATATACTGGAATAGATAATTTACGAAGCACATAAACAATTCCACCAATATGATCTTCATGACCATGGGTAATAAATAGTCCTTTTACTCGCTCTTGATTTTCTACTAAATATGTAATGTCAGGAATAACAATATCAATCCCAAACATTTCATCTCCCGGGAACATCAATCCTGCATCTACAATAAAGATTTCAGAATCAATTTCAACACAGTACATGTTTTTTCCGATTTCACCTACTCCGCCAAGCGCAAATACTTTAACAGACTCATTCTCTTTTCTCTTCATGTTGTTGCCTGGTTTAAAAATCTTGCAAACACTGATTTCACTAAAATTGCAGAGACACCAGGGGAAACTCTACAACCACCATATATTCACCGTCCAAGACGAATGTCCTTACCGTTATGCGATATCATGTCCTTGTTAATTTTTTAAACCAGGTTTCACCTCTCTTTCATTATATAAATCAAATATCTTATTCGATATGATATGAAAATTTCATTGAATCGTAATTTTTACCAATTTTGCTAAGCATACCCGTACTAAGCTACTTAGCCATATTATACCTGATACAAGAAATAGAACACAAGTTAAATTATGCGAAAGACAAGAGAAGACGCTAAAGTGAGGCTGTAATTTTCGGGGGGGATTTTCATATCATACTCACTATTTTTCCTACGTAATCGGAGTTTAATGGAAAAATATTCATGTAAGTTCTTTACATAAACATGAAACGATATTCACTAAAAAAGTCTTATCTCTGTAATCCGTTTCTAACTAATCCTACACTCTGCCATCGCCTTCTTATTACAGCCTATTAATTATAGCTAATTTTCACCACTTACATATAGTTAGTCAAAATAAAAATGACCTAGTTTCACACTAGGTCATTTTTATTAACGAGGAATAGATTGCATTACAGATTGTAACGTTACTCTTTCTTCTTCCGTTAATGGAAGAAGTGGTAAACGTACAGAACCTACATCTAATCCAACCATTTGTAATGCTGTTTTTACTGGTGTTGGGCTTGGCGCCATAAATAGTGCATCCGTTACTTTTACTAGTAATTGATGTAATTTCTGCGCTTTTTTGAACTCTCCAGCTTGGAATGCAGCAATCATTTCTTGCATTTCATTCCCGATAACATGAGATGCTACAGAAACAATACCTTTTGCTCCAATTGCCATAGCTGGTAATGTTAAACCATCATCACCGCTGTATACTGCAAAGTCGTCCGCTGTTTTTTCAATGATTTCTGTCATTGTTAATACATCGCCGCCTGCATCTTTAATCGCAACAATGTTTTCTATTTTTGATAAACGAACAACTGTATCAACGGAGATTTGTACAATAGATCGTCCTGGAACATTATATAGCATTACCGGAAGCGGAGTGCTTTCAGCGATTGTTTTAAAGTGCTGGTACATTCCTTCTTGACTCGGTTTGTTATAATACGGTGCCACTAGCATAACTGCATCAACACCAACTTCAGTTGCCTTTTTTGTTAAATCAACAGAAGCGTGCGTATTATTGCTACCTGTTCCAGCGATTACGGGCACCCTTTTATCGACAACAGATACAACATGGCGATATAACGCTACTTTTTCTTCTGATGTTAATGTAGGAGATTCTCCAGTCGTTCCTCCTACCACGATTGCTGTTGTACCGTTATCAATTAAATAATTTACCAATTTCGTTGTCTTTGCAAAATCGATATTACCGTTTTTATCAAACGGTGTTACCATCGCGGTTGCAATTGTCCCAAAATCTATCATGATCTCACTCCTTATTGTTCCAGTTGCTTTTCTTTTGAAAGCTCAAATGCACTATGTAATGCATTCACAGCCTCCACTAAATCGGCTTCTTTTACAAGAACCCAAATTGTCGTATGACTATCTGCTGATTGCAGAATTTGAATACCTTTTTCCGCTAAAGCTGTGACAATTTTCGCTGTAACCCCTGGAATACCTGCCATTCCAGCACCAACGATAGAAACCTTCGCACAATGCTCTGTCACAACTGGATCATATCCAAGTTGCTTTAAAACCTCAACTGCACGCGCTGATACACTATCCTTTACTGTGTAAGCTACACCGGTAGGAGAAATGTTAATTAAGTCCACACTAATCCCTTCATTAGCCATTTCTTTAAACACGTGTTGTTGTAAATCATATGCAGTTTTTTTTGCAAGCACTTTAATTTGCGTTACATTTGACACATGGGCAATCCCTGTAACAGGACGTTCTTCTACATCCTGCCCTTTTGTAGCACCATCATATGCCGCAATAAGCGTACCTTCACTATCAGAATACGTAGAACGTACACGAAGTGGTACTTTTGCATGCATCGCAATTTCAACCGCACGCGGATGAACAACTTTCGCACCTTGATAAGCCATGTTACAAATCTCGTTATATGTTACAGTTTGAAGATGACGCGCATCTTTTACGATACGAGGATCCGCAGTCATAACACCTTCAACATCTGTGAAGATATCGATATATTCAGCATGAAGCGCAACACCTAATGCTGAAGCTGAAGTATCACTACCTCCGCGGCCAAGTGTTGTCGTATCTCCATTTTTCGTTTGACCTTGGAATCCAGTAACGACGATAACATCTACATTTGCTAACTCTTCATGTATACGATCGCAATTCATTTCAATAATCTTAGCATTCGTAAAATCACCATTCGTTACAAAACCAGCCTGTGCACCATTTAATGCTGCTGCTTTTATACCATTCTCATTCAACATGTTAGAGAAAACAATTGCTGAGATTAATTCTCCGCATGATAATAATAAATCTTGCTCACGTTTAGAAATATTAGATTCCTCTTGATTTACAAGACTTAATAACGTATCAGTTGCATACGGTTCACCTTTACGGCCCATTGCTGATACGACAGTAACTACTTTATAACCAGCAGCTAACGATTTTTTTATATGGTGAAGCGCATGCTTACGCCCATTGTCATCACGTACTGATGTTCCACCAAATTTTTGAACAATAATTTTCATATTTTGCACCTTCTCTTAGCCGTTTACACTAATTGTAATTTTACTAAGCGCTCTGCAATTTGAACAGAATTCCATGCAGCGCCTTTTAATAAGTTATCAGATACGACCCAAAGATGGAATCCTTTATCATTATTTAAATCTTTACGGATTCTTCCAACGAATACTTCGTTTTTACCTACTGCAGTAGCTGGCATTGGATATAACTGCTCTGCTGGATTATCTTGCAGTACAATACCTTCTGCATTTGCAAGTAAGTTTTTCATTTCTTCTACTGTTACGCCTTCTTTATCTACTTCAATGTACACAGACTCGGAATGACCCGATACAACTGGTAAACGTACACATGTCGCAGCTACTTCTAATTCAGGCATATGCATAATTTTTTTCGTTTCATTAATCATTTTCATTTCTTCAAATGTAAATCCATTATCTTGGAATTTATCAATCTGTGGAATAGCATTAAAAGCGATTTGGAAATGCTTTTCGTCACCTGATACAGGTAAAACATTCGCCTTTACTTCTTCGCCATTTAAGATTGCTTGTGATTGTTCATGAAGTTCTTCAATAGCTGCCGCACCAGCACCTGATACAGCTTGATATGTGGAAACGATTACTCGTTTTAAACCATATTGCTGGCGAACTGGCTCAAGAGCTACTACCATTTGAATTGTAGAACAGTTTGGATTTGCAATAATACCATTATGTTCTTTTAAATCATTTTCATTTACTTCAGGTACAACAAGTGGCACGTTTTCTGTCATACGGAATGCACTTGTATTATCAACAACAATTGCACCGCGCTTTGCTGCTTCTGGCGCTAATTGTTTCGATACAGATCCACCTGCACTAAATAGTGCAATATCTACTCCTTCAAAACTTTCAGGAGTTGCCTCTTGAACTGTAAATTCTTCGCCTTTAAATACAAGTTTCTTACCTGCAGATCGTTTAGATGAAAGTAACGTTAACTTCCCGATTGGAAATTCTCGTTTCTCTAAAGTATTTAACATTTGTTCACCAACTGCGCCGGTTGCTCCAACTACAGCGACATGAAAAGTTTTTTGCTTTTCCATCACTATGCCCCTTTCTAGATACCAATCCTTCTATAACTTAGAATTAGAAGGAGCTTACAATGCCCCTTCTAATCTTAATAACGTTAATTTTATCATATTCTACAGTAAGAATGATGGTTTCATCAAAAATTGTCCGTTTTTTTTCGTTTTTTAATTCATATATCTGAATTTTTCTACAACAACAGGTTGTAATTGTTTTCCTTGTAGCGCTTCTAATACTGTATCTTCAAGTAACTCCATACGAGCTACCATTGAGTTCGGTTTTTTCTCTGGTGCATCTTGGCCGAATGGTACGAAGTAGATGTCTTTTGTAGCCATTAGGCGCATGAG